>SFNY01000057.1 GCA_004554085.1 Clostridiales bacterium
ACCAGCAGGTTCTCCGCAGCGCCCCCCAGGCCGCGGCAGACGTCCGCGCCGGGCATGCGGTTTGCATCGCGAATCAGCGCCACCGCAGGCAGCTCGGAGTGCTTCAGCAGCTCCTCCGCCTTCGGCGCGCGCACGTCCGGGGACTCGCCCGGGAACTCCACGTAGCGCTGCGCCGCAGGCGCGCCCAGCGCCGTCGCAAGCGCGTGGGCGGTCATGCACTTGTCGCTGGCCGCAGGGCCGGAGAACAGCAGGCTCTCCCCCAGCGCTGCGCAGATCAGCATGTTCGCAGCCTGAATGCGCGTCAGCTCCAGGCCCTCCAGCGCAAAGGCGCGCTGGATGCGCGCAATCCATTCCTCCCGCGTGGGCGCGTCCGTGGCGCGTTCGGACGCGGGTACCGCCGCGTCAGACGCGCGCAGCAGCGTGGCCGCGCGGCTGGTGAGCGCGAAATCCCGCAGCTTTTCCTCGAAGCGCCCGTCCGTCAGGGATGCGTAGGCGTCCTCTGCCTCGGCCACCGACGCCCGCGCGCGCTTCGCTTCCTCCTCGTATTTTTTGCACTCCGCCCGGGCGGCCTTCGTGCGCTCCACGGCCTCCGCCAGCGCATCGGCCTCCTCCCGGCGAATCTCCTCCTTGAAGCTCTCCCGCAGCGCATTCTTCTCCCGGCGCAGCTTGTCCAGCGCGTCCAGCGCCTTCAGGCGGTCGGCCTCCAGCTCCTCCAGCTCCCGCTGGATGGCGTGGTCGCTCAGCAGTCTGCCGCGCTGGTCCAGCGCCGCGTAGAAATCGCCGATGTTGCTGATCGCGTCCAGCAGCTGCGTGTGAATCTCAGGGTTGTCCCAGGCCTGGCGCAGCGCCTCCACGGCGCGCTCCACAGGATTCTCCACGGGCTTTCCCATGGCGTTCGCCGGGATGGGATGGCCCAGCTGATCCACGCGGGAATGCCGCCACTTCTCCTCGATGATCTCCTGCAGGCTGCGATTGCGCTTGGGGTTCAGGCCGCTCTGCGCCGCCAGCGTCTGCTGCATGGGCGTCATGCGCGGATCGATGCGCGGCGGCTTGGGCAGGTCGTGGCTGATCCACGGCTTGTCCGACGGCGCGCGCTCGGGCGCGGGCGGCTCCGAAGCCGCCTTTTCCGGCGCAGGCTTTTCCGCAGCGGGCTTTTCCTCCGGCTTTGCCACAGGCTTCTCCTCCGGCTTCGGCGCGGACTTCTCCTCCAGCTTCGCGGCGGACTTTTCCTCCTTCTGCGCCTTGGGTGCGGGCGCTTCGACCACCGAGGACAACGTGCCCGGCAGGCGTATGGCGAAGCGCAGCTGCTCCCCCGGGAAGCCGGGGATGTCGAAGCGCTGCAATTCTTCTTCGTTCAGCGTCTGACCGTCGGGCGCGATCCGGGCGCTCTCCCCCTCGCCCTCCGCAGGGGTGTAGGCCCAGGTTTCCGTCGATGAACCGCGCAGCACCCTTGGCGTTCCCGGCGCATCGCCGATCCAACCCCCTCCCTCGCCCTCGAACTCCACGATCTCGAAGATCATGTTCTGCGCAGGCTCTCGCACCACATCGGAATAGACGATGTGGGCGTTGCGCTCGGTTTCATCTCCCTTGTAGTTTTTGTTGGGGCGGATTTTATCGTTTTCTCCGGCGTGCTCCCGCAGATCCAGCACGCAATAGCGGCCCATGCGGCGCATGCGGGCCTTGAAGTAGCTGGATTCGTTCTTGTCCGGCACGATGCGGATGCAGCCCTCCTCGGGATAGGCCTCCTCAGGCGATACGGCCTCGTACCTGCCCTCGCTTTCCACCAGCAGGGGCTTCATTCGGAAATAGGATTTGAGGGGATTGTCTTCTTCCAGAATACCAATACACAGTTTGCCCGGCAGCATCAGTTTCCACCATCTTTCAATTGCACAATTGTAAGCCGGGCTCCGATACGACCCGTGAAAGGGATCCCCCGGACCGGCTGCATATATAGAACGATTCAGCGTCGGAGCTCCCGCGCCATCGGATTTGTTATGAAACAGAATTCCCCATGCAACCAAATTGTTTACTGTATTTTATCATTCCCGGCATTTGTCTGTCAAGCACAAATGTATATTTGATTATTATTTTGAAAAGCCGCAGCGCCCACTTGCCAGCTTCGCGGAAGATCGATATAATATAATAGGTATAAAGTATAAAATGATCGGATTATCGCCCAATCCGAGGGGAGGCAGCATATGAAAACCATCTCTGTTGGCGTGATCGGCTGGGGCTTCATGGGCATGACACACACTCAGGCCCTGCGCAGCATCGGCCTGTTCTATCCGGGCATCGACTTTGAAATCAGGCTCCGCTGCATCTGCACCCGCCGCATCGAAAAGGCCCGGGAGGCCATGCGCGTGGCGGGCTTCGAGAGCTGCACCGACGATTACCGCGAGCTTCTTAATATGAAGGACATCGACGTGGTGTCCATCTGCACGCCCAACGACCAGCACGAGGAGATGGCCATCGCCGCGCTGAAGGCGGGAAAGCACGTGTACCTGGACAAGCCGGTGGCCGTGACCGGCGAGAGCGCCATGCGCATCGCGAAGGCCGCACAGGAGTCTGGCCTGCACACCCGCGTGGCCTTCAACAACCGCTACATGCCCGCCATGCTGCGCGCGCGCCAGCTCATCGACGAGGGCAGGATCGGCCGCGTGATGTCCTTCGAGGCGAGATACCTGCACTCCGGCTCCATCGATCCCAACAAGCCCATCGGCTGGAAGCAGCAGATGCAGGGCGGCGTGCTGCTGGACATGGGCAGCCATGTGCTGGATCTGGTCACCTGGCTGCTGGGCTACCCGGAGAAGGTGCTGTGCCGCACCCGCACCCTGTACGCCGAGCGCCCCACGAAGGACGGCGGCGTGGAGAAAAACCTCTCCGACGACCACGTGATGATGCTCTTGCAGCTGCCGGACGGCGCGCTGGGCAGCGTGGAGGCCAGCAAGATCGCCACCGGATCCAACGACGATCTTATACTGGAGATTCGCGGTGATAAGGGCGCGCTGCGCTGGAACCTGATGGATCCCAACTACCTGGACTACTACGACGCCACCGCGCCCTCCGCACCCATCGGCGGACTGTGCGGCTTCACCCGCATCGAGACCGTGGCGCGCTTCCCCAAGCCGGGCGGAAGCTTCCTGCCGCCGAAGAACACGGTGGGCTGGGAGCGCGGCCACATGCACTGCTACTTCACCTTCCTGGATGCGGTGGCACACGACCTTCCCGACAGCTGCACCATCGCAGACGGCGCGAGGCTGCAATGCCTGATGGACGCCCTGCTGGAATCCGACCGCCGCGGGGAATGGATGGAAGTCTGAACCGGAGGTAAGCTATGAAGAAACGCTTTCGCCGCCTGCTCGCCGGAGCGCTGACCGTGCTGATGTGCGGCACGGCGCAGGCGCAGGTGGAGCTGTTCGCCGTGAACGTGGGCAAGGGCGACGCGCTGATCGTGCGCGCCGGGGACTACACCTGCCTGATCGATACCGGCAAGGAGAAGGCCCAGGATCAGCTGGAGGTTGCCCTGAATGCTCTGGGCGTGGAGGCACTGGACGCGGTGTTCATCACCCACACGGACAAGGATCACACCGGCGGCCTGAAGTGGCTGCGGGAGAGCGGCATCGAAATCCGCGCCATCTATGCCTCGCGCTACTATCCGGGCACCACCCAGAAGAAGCACCCGGCGGTGAAGGCCGCGAAGAAGCTGGATCTGGAGGTTCAGTGGCTGGGCGCGGGGGACAGCGTGCCGCTGGGCGATTCCAGCGCAGTGTTCCGGGTGCTGGCTCCGGAGACGGAGATCCCCGGCGACGAGGACGACAACTCGCTGGTGATGATGCTGGACAGCCCGGACGGGCGCATCCTGCTCACCGGCGACATGGAGCACACGGAGGAAGCCGCGCTGCTTGCCTCCGGCGCAGACCTGCGCTGCGACGTGCTGAAGGTGGCCAACCACGGCGACGGCGACGCCACCAGCGCCGCACTGATCGCCGCCTGCGCCCCCAGCGCGGCGCTGATCTCCACTGACAGCGAGGAAAAGCCGGGCACCCCTGATGCAGGCATCGTGCGCAATCTGCAGAGCATCGGCTGCGCGGTATACGTGACCCAGGACGCGAGCCTGGGCGTCCGCGTCACGCTGGACGGCGGCAGGGTGGCCGTCGAGAACGTCAATCCCTAGGCATCCGAAGGAGGCTTGAACCATGGAGGATCGCAACTTTTCCACGGAGGATCTGGCGCGCAACCGCACATGGGCGGCGCTGGGCTACCTGCTGTTCTTCATTCCGCTGATCAAGTGCAAGCATTCGCCGCTGGGCCGCTACTGCGCCAATCAGGGGCTGCTGTTGCTGATCGTAATCGCCATCGTGCGCATCCTGTTCGGCATCTTTGGCGGCATTCCGATCATCGGCTGGCTGTTTCTGCTGGCGGGCAGGCTTGCATGCCTTGCGCTGGCGCTGCTGGGCCTGCTGTGCCTGATCCAGCTGCTGAGCAACGACCGCGTGTGCGAGCTGCCGCTGATCGGCGGCATACGGCTGATTCGCTGACGGCGCATGCATAATCTGCCCTCCCCCGCGCCATACTGCTGTTCGAGGTGAGATTATGGCCAAGCAGGGCATGAAGCGCATCGACCCGCGCGACCCCAAGCGAACCCAGCGGAATCGCAGACAGAACCTGCCCCGCAACGACGTGCAGCCCGTCCCCGAAATTCAGGGTGCGGCAAAATCCGGAAACAAAAAGGCAGACGGATAGAAAAACAGGGATTCCTCCGGCGAAGTCGAAGGAGTCCCTGTCGTTTATATTCCAAGTTCGCTGCCGTGGCGGTCGAGCCACTTCTTCCAGTCGAGATACTCCGGCATCTGCTTCTCCACCAGGCCCCAGAAGCGCGGCGAGTGATTGAACTCGATCAGGTGGCAGAGCTCGTGGATCACCACGTAATCGAGCACCTGCGGCGGAGCCATGATGAGCTTCCAGTTGAAGTTGAGGTTGCGCTTGGCGGAGCAGCTGCCCCAGCGCGAACGCTGGTCTCGGATGGTCACGCGGCCGAAGCCCACGCCGATGCGGGGCGCGTAGGATTCCAGGCGCTCCCGGATGCGCACGAGCGCCCGCTTCGACAGCGCCTGCTTCAGCGCCGCGCGCACCTGCTCCTCATCTTCGGGTTCGGGCAGGTGCAGGCGGCAGATTTCTCCCTCCAGCTCCATGCGCACCCGCGCGGACTGCACAAGCTCCAGTTGATAAGCGTCGCCCTCCACGCAAATGCGGCTTCCCGGCTCCACCGGATGCATCAGCCGGTTCTCCCGGAGCTGATCCTCCAGCCTTGCGTGCATCCCGGCAAGCTCCGCGATGCGGCTGCGCACCAGCGCATCCACCTCCCGCAGGTGCATGTAGCTCGGGGCGTACACCCGCGTCTTGCCCTCGGGCAGCGCCTGCAAGAGCACATTCTTGCGCTGGGAGCGAATCAGTATGTATTCCAGCCTGCGGCCCTCGCCGCACACCGTGCGAATCATCGCCAGGAGCCCCGCCGGGAGTGGCAGAGCACCGCTGCGTCGTACTTCTCCGGTGTCTGCATGATGGCGTAGAGTCCCCGGGCGGCGCACTTCGAGGGCGCATCCGCGATGCGGCAGGGGATGCCCAGCGTGTCGCCGATGCGCTTGTCCAGCCCCGTCAGCTCCGCGCCGCCGCCCACCAGCACCGCGCCCGCGTCGTTCAGGTCAGCGGAGAGCTCCTCCGGGGCCTCGCTGACCACGTGGGCGCACAGACCGGCAATCTCCCGCACCACCTCCTCGCAGGCGTGCAGCACCGGCAACGTCTCCACGTCGAAGGCCTCGGGCCGCCTGCGCTCCAGGCTGAAGCCGGTCATGTGCATGATCACGTCGCCGGGCGCAGCCTCGGGAAGCGCCGTGCCCAGGGTGTGCTTGATCTCCCGCGCCGAGCCCAGGCCGATGCGGTAGCCGCCCTCCGTGCGCACGATGCGCCGGATGCGCCCGTCGATGCGGTCCAGGCCGTAGGGCAGGTGGCCGAAGGCTGCCACGCGGCCCAGGGTGAACAGCGTCGCCGTCACCTTGCCCGCGCCCACGTCCACCACCAGCTTGGCCTCGGGGCTGTGCAGATCCAGGCCCGCGCCGATGGCCGCCGCCGCGTCGCTGCGCACCAGCACGGCTTCGCTTGCACCCGCGTCCACTGCGGCGGTGAGCAGGGCCTCCTGCTGCACGGGCCGCGCAAAGGGCGCGCAGGTGAGCATCGCGCCGAAGCGCTTGCTGCGGCTGAGCACGTCCATCTGGCGGTAGAGCCAGCGCAGCATGCGGTCGGCGTAGAAGTTGTTCTCCAGCACGCCGTCCTTCAGCGGAGAACAGACCTTCACGCCCGCGCAGGTGCGGCCCGCGATGCGCGCGGCCACATCCCCGCAGCACAGCGGCTGCTCACGCTCCTCCCGGAATGCCAGCCGCGCCGCCGCCTCCAGCGTCGCGCCCCGGTTGTACTCCGCCATGCGCACGTACTCCGTGCCCAGATCGATGCCAATGTCCCAGCGCATAAGCATTCCTCCCCGATTCTATGACTATCATTATAGCATAGAATCCTCGTGCCAACTGGAACAATAATTCGACAATATCCGCATCTCATGTGGCGGACGCGCGCCTATTCATCTGCCACAGCATGAACGCGACCAGCGCCCCGGCGCACACCCCCGCGCACACCAGGAAGGCTGCATCCCGGCCGATATGCTCGGCAAGCAATCCCCCACCCAGATTGCCCAGAACCCGCGCCGCGCCGAAGGAGACCATGTTCAGCAGCATCTGTCCGCTGGTGCGCAGCTCCGGCGCGACCCTGTCCGCGACGTACTTCGCCATGGACACGCTGAGCACAATGAAGCCGCCGCCGTGGAGCAGCTGGGTCAGCAGCGCTGCGACTGCGCTCCGGACGCTCCCCAGCAGCAGCCAGCGCAGCGCCATCACCCCCGCCGCCGCGCACATGGGCTTCGCCGCGCCGAAGCGGCGGTAGATGCGGTCGCAGAGCAGCAGGTAGGGAACCTCGCTGGCGGCGGAGATCAGGTAGCTCAGGCCCAGCAGCGCGTCCGTGCCGCCGGACAGCGACTTGAAGTGGGGCGCGTAGAAGGTGTAGAAATAGCCCATGGTGCTCTGCACTGGCAGCAGAAACAGGATCAGGATCAGCAATTCCTTGTTCTGAAGCAGTTTGGCAAAGGGCACGCGGGTGCGCTGCCGTCCGGGGGAATCCGGCAAAAGATGCGCCGCCAGCGCCGCCGCGACCAGCAGCATCGACGTGCACCACACCGCGCCGCCTGCGGGAAGGGACAGCGCGCCGTAGATCGCGCCGGAGACCGCAAAGCTCAGTCCGCCCGCGAGACGGTACGGGCCGAAGCCGCCGCCCTCCCCCAGACCCTCCAGCAGAATCGCGTCGCCCAGCGGCAGCAGCGCGCAGAAGAAGGCGTAGAACAGCGCCGCGATCAGAATTTGCAGCGCAAAGCCCTTTCCCAGCAGCGCCGGAAGCAGCGCAAGCGCCGCCGCGACGCACAGCAGGCTCAGCAGCCGCGTGCGCTTTTGCGTCCGGTCGCCCAGCGTGCCCCACAGCGGCTGTGCCGCGATGGCCGCCAGCGCCGTGGCCGCGCTGATGCAGCCCAGCCGGTCGCTGCGAAAGCCCAGCTGGGTATAGTACAGGCTGATGTAACCCTGATAGACGGCGTTTGCGCCGTAGTAGCCGATGGGAAACAGCGCCCAGCGCCAATTGATCTTCGGAATGCTCTGTCGCAAGGCTTCACCCCCTTCCATTTCGGCTAGTATCTGCATCCAGCGCCGGAAAAACACGCAATCCGGCCCATTTTTTCTTGCATGGAATGACAAAATCGTTTACAATAGAGTCGGATGGGTGTGCGAGGCAGATCGCCGCCCGGAGAGGAAGAAAGCTATGATAAGAATGATCGCCACGGATCTGGACGGCACGCTGCTCGGCGCGAAGAGCGTCCTGCCGGAGGAAAATGTGCGCGCGCTTCAGCGGGCCATGGAGGCGGGCGTGAAGGTGGTGCTCGCCAGCGGACGCATGGCGGAGGCAACCATGCCCATCGCCAACGCCATCGGCGTGAACGCGCCCATGGTGCTGTTCAACGGCGCGATGGTCTACGACCCCGCATCCGGCAGCATCCTGCGCGGGCGGTGCATCCCCCGGGACACCGCCGTGGAGGTGCTGCGCACCATCGAGGCGCGGGGCTGCTATTTGCAGGCGTTCCCCGGCCTGGGTTACTACTTCGAGGAAGCAACGGAGCACACGGTGGTCTATCAGAACAAGATCAGCGTGGTGGGCACCGCCGTCGGCATGAAGCTCTCCCAGTGGCTCAAGACGGACGTGTACAAGCTGCTGTGCATCGGCACGCCGGAGGAGACCGACGCGCTCGCCCGGGAGCTTTCCGAGACCTTCCCCACGGTGAGCTTCGTCAAGTCCAGCGCGACCTTCCTGGAGATCGTCGCCAAGGGCGTGGATAAGGCGGACGGCCTGCGCGCGCTGAGCGAGATCACCGGGATCGCGCCGGAGGAGATTCTGGCCTTCGGCGACGAGCAGAATGACCTGCCCATGCTGGACTACGCCGGCACGGGCTACGCCATGGAGAACGCGCCGGACGTGGTGCGCAGGCAGGCGCAGCGCATCGCACCCGCGAACACCCAGTGCGGCCTGGCGAGCATCGTCAACCTCTATCTGAACGAAGGAAGAATGGGAGGCTGAGGACATGATCCGCGAAAAGGACTTTGTCGAGGCGCTGGGCCTGACCCGCGTGTATGACACCAAGCAGAAGTACCTGCCCATCGAAGTGAGCAACACCAACCGTCCCGGTTTGCAGCTGGCGGACTACTGGGACTTCTTTGGTTTTGAGCGCCCGCAGCTGCTGGGTCTGGTGGAGATGACCTACCTCTCCAGCCTGGACGAGAGCACCCGGCGCGCGCGCCTGACCAAGCTGTTCAACTACAAGCTGCCCTGCATCATCATCTGCCGCGGCATTCCCTGCTTTGACGAGATGCTGATCCTCGCGGCGGCGCAGAAAATTCCGATCTACTCCACGCCCAAGGAGACCACGAAGTTCGAGCTGGAGATGATCCGCTATCTGAACAACGTGCTGGCCCCCCACGAGACCCGCCACGGCGTGCTGGTCAACGTGTTCGGTACGGGCATGCTCATCACCGGCAACAGCGGCGTGGGCAAGAGCGAGGCCGCGCTGGAGCTGGTCAAGCGCGGTCACCAGCTGGTGGCCGACGACGTGGTGAAGATTCGTCGCATCAACGACAACCGCCTGGAGGGCGAATCCCCGGAGCGCGTGCGCCACTTCATGGAGATTCGCGGCGTGGGCATCATCAATGTGGCCAACATCTACGGTGCGGGCGCGGTGCAGCGCAGAAAGACCATCGACATGCAGGTGCACCTGGAGATGTGGCAGGACGGCAAGGAGTATGACCGTCTGGGGCTCACGGAAAACTACACCGAGATTCTCGGCGTGAAGATCCCCTCGCTGCTGCTGCCGATCCACCCGGGCCGCAACCTGGCCGTTGTGCTGGAGGTTGCCGCCCGCAACCTCCGCCAGAAGCAAATGGGTTACAATGCCGCCATCGAGCTGGCCAAGCGCAGCGCGGAGATCGCGCAGCGGGATATGGCCGAGGATGACGACTTCAACGAGGAAAATGAATAAAACGGAGGCATTTCTATGCTGAACATCGGTATCGACCTCGGCGGCACCGGCATCAAGGCCGGTCTCGTCGATGAAAAGGGCAGCATTCTCTACAAGCTCAGCTGCCCCACCCTGGTAGAGCGCGGCCACGAGGCCGTGATTCACGACATGGCGCAGCTCTCCCTGCGCGTGGTCGCGGAGAGCGGCCACGATCTCTCGGAGGTCTCCTCCATCGGCATCGGCATCCCAGGCATCATGGATCAGGCGACGGGCGTGGTTCCCTTCTGCACCAACCTGGCCTGGCACAACGTGCCGCTGGTGAAGCTGATACAGCAGGAGATCGACAAGCCCGTATTCGTCAACAACGACGCGACCGTCGCGGGTCTGGCCGAGTCCGTGGCCGGCGTGAGCGCGGGCACACGCAGCAGCGTGTTCGTCACGCTGGGCACCGGCGTGGGCGGCGGCGTGATCCTCGACGGCAAGGTGTTCATGGGTGAGCACGGCGTGGCCACCGAGATCGGCCACATGATCACCGTGGCCGGGGGCGAAATGTGCACCTGCGGCAACCGCGGCTGCTGGGAGCGCTACGCCAGCGCCACCGCGATCATCCGCGAGGGCCGCCGCTTCTGCGAGGCCCACCCGGATTGCCCGCTGGCCCGCGAGGTGGGCGGCGACCTTACCAAAATCGAGGCCCGCACCGTGATCGATCTGGCCAAGGCCGGCGATCCCGACTGCGCCCAACTCTTCGACAACTACTGCTACCACCTCACCGTGGGCATCGTCAACCTCATCAACCTGTACGACCCGGAGATCATCGCCCTGGGCGGCGGCGTGTCCAAGACCGGCCAGTTCCTGCTGGACAAGGTCAACGCCCTGCTGCCGGAGATGCTCTTCTACAAGGAGATGCCCCACGCCCGCATCGAGCTCGCCCGCCTGAGCAACGACGCCGGAATCATCGGCGCGGCCATGCTGGGCGCACAGGAGGGCTGAATCATGCGCGCATATGAACGACTGCTGAACTATGTTCAGTTCAACACCGCTTCCCACGAGGAGAGTCAGACCTGCCCCAGCACCCCCGGCCAGCTGGAGCTGGGTCGTTCTCTGGTGGAGGAGATGCGCCTGATGGGCGTGTCCAATGCACGCATGGACGCAAACGGCTACGTCTACGGCGAGATTCCGGCCACAGCGGAGGGCTTCCCCACCATCGGCCTGATCGCCCACATGGACACCGTGGACTGCGTGCCCGCGCTGCCGATGCACGCGCGCATCGTGGAGAACTACGACGGCGGCGCGGTACAGCTGGAGGGCGGCGACGTGCTGGACCCCGCCGACTATCCCGAATTAAAGCATCGCGCGGGCAAGGATCTGATCGTCACCGACGGACGCACGCTGCTGGGTGCGGACGACAAGGCCGGTGTGGCGGAGATCATGACCGCCTGCGAGCAGCTCCTTTCCCAGAACCTGCCCCACGGCGAGGTGCGCATCGCCTTCACCCCGGACGAGGAAATCGGCCGGGGCGCGGATCGCTTCGACGTAGCCGGCTTCGGCGCGGACTTCGCCTACACGGTGGACGGCGACGAGCTGGGCGGCATCGAGTACGAAAACTTCAACGCGGCCTCGGCGCAGCTGAGCTTCCACGGGCGCAGCGTGCACCCCGGCAGCGCCAAGAACAAGCTGGTCAACGCCGCGCTGCTGGCGATGGAGTTCGACTCCCTGCTGCCGCCTCAGGAGCGTCCGGAGCACACCGAGGGCTACGAGGGCTTTTACCACCTCTGCGGCGTGAAGGGCGAGACCGAGCTGGCCGAGTCCTGCTACATCATTCGCGACCACGACCGCGCACGCTTCGAGGCGCGCAAGAAAACCGTCGAGCGCATCGCCGCCTACATGAACGAGAAGTACGGCGCGGGCGCGGTGGAGTGCAGCGTGCAGGATTCCTACTACAATATGCGCGAGGTGATCGAGCCTCGCATGGACATCATCCGCCGGGCCGAGGCCGCCTACCGCGCCGTTGGCGTGGAGCCCTTCGAGAAGCCCATTCGCGGCGGCACCGACGGCTCCAAGCTGTCCTTCATGGGCCTGCCCTGCCCGAATCTGGCCACCGGCGGTATGAACTACCACGGCCGCTTTGAGTGCATCGCCGTGCAGGACATGGACAAGATGGCCGAGATGCTGGTAGCGCTGCTCACCCTGCGCGCCTGATTTGCGTGTAAAGGAGAATTCCATGCGCTTTGTCAAGATGCATGGCATCGGCAACGACTTCATCGTCGTCGACGCCATTCACAACGAAATTCCCGACCCCGCCACCCTTGCGCGGCGACTGTGCGCGCGGCGCTTCGGCGTCGGTGCGGATGGCCTGATCCTGATGTGCCCCAGCGAGCGCGGCGACGCGATGATGCGCATCTTCAACAGCGACGGCAGCGAGCCGGAGATGTGCGGAAACGGCGTGCGCTGCGCGGCGAAGTTCCTCTACGACAGCGGACTGTGCCGCAAGGCGGAGCTGGATGTGGATACGCTGGCGGGGATCAAGCACATTTCTCTGGACATTCAGGACGGCCGCGCGGTGGCCGCCACGGTGGACATGGGCTGCCCGGACTTCGCCCCGGAGCGCATCCCCGTGGCTGCGGACAGCAACCTCGTGCGCGTGAATCTGGATGGACGCGAGGTTTCCTTCCTCTGCGTCTCCATGGGCAACCCCCACGCTGTGACCTTCGAGCTCTATCCCGATGACGCGGACTTCCCCGCCCTCGGCGCGTTCATGGAAAGCCATCCGCTGTTCCCGGCGAAGGCGAACATCGAATTCTGCCGCGCGGACAGCCCCACCCACGCAAGCGTGAAGGTGTGGGAGCGGGGCTGCGGCGCGACGCTGGCCTGCGGCACCGGCTCCTGCGCGGTGCTGGCCGCGGGCACAAGCCTGGGCCTGCTGAAGCGCAGCGCGGAGATTCAGCTTCCCGGCGGCGTGCTGCGCGACGAGTGGGCCGAGGACAACCACATCTACATGACCGGCCCTGCCGAGACCGTCTATATCGGCGAATTTGAATAAGTATTTCCATCAAAAACGGAGCCGTCCCCTTTCGGGATGACTCCGTTTCTCATATTCAGGCAGGCATTCAGCTCTCCTTGCGCGCAATCGCTGCGCCCACCAGACCCGAGAACAGCGGATGCGGGCGGTTCGGGCGGCTCTTGAACTCGGGATGGAACTGGCAGGCCACGAACCAGGGGTGATCCTTGAGCTCGATCATCTCCACCAGGTCGCGCTCCTCGTTGCGGCCGGAGGCGATCATGCCCGCCGCCTCCATCTGCGCGAGGTACTTGTTGTTGAACTCGAAGCGGTGGCGGTGGCGTTCCTCCACGGCCTCCGCGCCGTAGATCGCGCGGGCCTTCGTGCCCTCCTTCAGCGCGCAGCGGTAGTGGCCCAGGCGCATGGTGCCGCCGGTCTGCACCAGACCCTTCTGGTCGGCCATGATGTCGATCACCGGGTCGGGGGTCTCGGGGTCAAACTCGGTGGAGGAGGCCTGCTCCAGTCCACAGGCGTGGCGCATGAATTCGATCACCGCGATCTGCAGGCCCAGACAGATGCCCAGGTAGGGCATGTCGTGCTCGCGGGCGTACTGCGCTGCCAGCAGCTTGCCCTCGATTCCTCGACTGCCGAAGCCACCGGGCACCAGGATGCCCTGCACGTCGGAGAAGATCGCGTCGAGGTCCGCGCCCTCTTGGCTCAGCTCGTCGGCCTGCACCCACTTGATGCGCACCCGGGCGTTGTGGGCGATGCCGCCGTGCTGCAGGGCCTCCACCACGGAGAGGTATGCGTCGTGCAGCTCGATGTACTTGCCCACCAGCGCGATGGTGACCTCCTTCTCCGGCTCCTGGAAGCGCTTCACCAGCAGCTCCCAGTCGGCCAGGTCGGGCTTGCGGATCTCCATGTGCAGCGCCTCGCACACCTTGTCGGCGAAGCTCTCCCTCTCCAGCATCAGCGGCACCTGGTACAGCGACTCCGCGTCCAGGTTCTGGATGATGTACTTCGCGGGTACGTTGCAGAACTGGGCCAGCTTCTGCCGCATCTCCATGGGCACGGGGTAGTCGCTGCGGCACACCAGCATGTTCGGCTGGATGCCCTGGGACTGGAGCTGCTTGACGGAGTGCTGGGTGGGCTTGGTCTTGAGCTCCTGAGAGGACTTCAGGTAGGGAATCAGCGTGACGTGGATGAACAGCACGTCCTCCCGCGGCACCTCCCACTGGAACTGGCGCAGCGCCTCGATGAAGGACTGGCCCTCGATGTCGCCGATGGTGCCGCCGATCTCAGTGATGACCACGTCCTTGTCCTTGGCAATGCTGTAGAGCTTGCTCTTGATCTCGTTGGTGACGTGGGGGATGATCTGCACCGTGCCGCCATTGTACGCGCCGCCGCGCTCCTTGTTCAGCACGGACCAGAAGATCTGCCCGGAGGTGACGGAGGAATCCCGGGTGAGGTTTTCGTCGATGAAGCGCTCGTAGTGGCCCAGATCCAGGTCGGTCTCCATGCCGTCCTCGGTGACGAACACCTCGCCGTGCTGGTAGGGGTTCATG
>SFNY01000011.1 GCA_004554085.1 Clostridiales bacterium
TTTCTGGGGACATATTTGATCTGCGAGTCGATTGAAATCGGGAAGAATCGCGTGAATATTCCGAATGCCTCGGAAGAGGATGACATCGATCATGGCGGGTTCATCTTTGAAATTGATTTCCGCATGGACGAGGACTTTTGTTTCCAGACTTCAAAGGGGAGCCAGGTAGCGTTGAAGGATCCCGAAATCGAGGATTTTTATCTGGAGTCAGAGGGCGACGACGTGCAGATCAAGCAGTACATCGTCGATCTCTTCGAGCGCACAGAAAACGCGGTGTATTCCGGCGAATATGCGGATGTGATCGACGTGGATTCGTTTGTCGACTGGTACATTGTCAATGAAGTCACGAAGAATGCGGATTCGGCATGGTGTTCATCTGTCTATATGTACTTTGATCCGACAGATGGAAAAATGCATACGGGGCCGGTCTGGGATTTCGACATCTCCTGCGGAAATGATCGATATAATCTTCTCTATGATCACAGGGGATTTCTCGTCAGTGAAAGCGGATGGTATGCAATCCTGCTCAATGACGCAGAGTTTATGAATCGCGTAAAAGAACGTTGGCAGGAGATCCAGGAGGATCTGCTTGACGCTGTCGAAAGTGATATTCAGGAGATGGCAGATGCGCTCTCCGTTTCTGCCGAGATCAATTTCAAAAAGTGGGATATACTCGGTCGGTATGTCTGGCCGAATCCGAACGGCTATGACGTGCGCACCACCTATCAGAGTGAAGTTGACTATCTGGTCGCCTGGCTCGAGAATCGGATTGAATGGATGGATGAAGTGATGGCTTCCGAAGGGAATCCGTGGCGACCGGCACAGATTGTGTACGCCCCTCAGATTTGAGGATAGCTGTTGGCAGACGATGGATGCAGGACGGGAGAAAATTGAAATACAATGCCCCGATTCTGCGCCCTGTGATACAATCCAATTGAGGAAATACGAATTCGGGATGTGAGTTGCCGTGCGCAAGTATCAGATCAGATTGATCCGCGAGAACAGGATTGTTGAGGCGGGGGAGGGCACTTCTCTCCTGCAGGTTCAGATCGATGCGGGCCTGCAGCCGGACGCCCCCTGCGGCGGACGCGGAACCTGCGGCAAGTGCGACGTGCAGATCCGTGCGTCCGCGCAGGAGGAATGGCGGAGCGTTCGCGCCTGCCAGACCGGCGTGCAGTCGGATCTCGAGGTGCTCACGCCGCTGCCTGCACAGCGCGCGCAGATTCTCACCGACTCCGGCTGCGCATCCGGCGAGAAATTGTCGCCACAGGTGGCGTGCGTCGAGCTTTGCGTTCCCGTGAACCGCCCAGGCGAGAGCGTGGCGGAGTGGGAGCTGTTCAAGGCTGCGCTGCGCGAGGCAACCGGGCGCGAGGACTGGGAGCCCATCCTGAGCCTGGCCGCGAAGCTTGCCGGACTGAAGAAGCGCAGCAAGAGCGCCGCGCCGCTGTATGCGGTGATCGATGACGGCCGGGTGCTGGATGTGTGCGATGCGCCCCGGCAGGTTTACATGGCGGCCTTCGACATCGGCACGACCTCCATCGCGGGCTACCTGCTGCGCGCGGATTCGACGGAGCCCATCGCCGCCCGGGGCATGCTCAATCCCCAGCGGCAGTTCGGCGCGGACGTGATCTCCCGCGCGGACTATGCGCTGGAGCACGGTGCGGAGGCGCTGGCGCAGTGCGTCCATGAGGCCATCGACGGCATGCTGGGCCAGCTCTGCGCGGACGCGGGGGTGGATCGCCGCAGCGTGTACGCGCTGAGCGTCGTGGGCAACACCTGCATTCACCACCTGTTCCTGGGCCTGGCACCGGAGTCGCTGACCGTGACGCCCTACAACCCCATCATCAGCGAAGCGCTGCTGCTGCGCGCCGCCGACTTCGGTCTGCATGTGCACCCGGAGGCTACCCTGCGCGTCCTGCCGGTGATCGCGGGCTTCGTGGGCGCGGACACCGTGGGCTGCCTGGTGGCGGAGGGCTGGGAGCGCGTCGAGGAGCTCACGCTGATGATCGACATCGGCACCAATGGCGAGATCGTGCTGGGCAAGCGGGATCGGATGATCGCCTGCTCCACCGCCGCGGGCCCGGCCTTTGAGGGTGCGAAGATCAGCTGCGGCATGCGCGGCATGCCCGGCGCCATTGATCGCGTGCGCCTGGAGGATGGGCAGCTGCGCTGGCACGTCATCGGCGACTGCGCGCCGGTGGGCATCTGCGGCTCCGGGCTCATCGACCTGATCGCCGCGCTGCGCAGAACCGGCGAAATCGACGAATCCGGCAAGCTTGCCTGCGGCGCGGAGTACCGACTGGAGGGCACCGACGTGGTGCTGACCCAGCGCGACGTGCGCGAGGTGCAGCTGGCCAAGGCAGCCATCTGCGCGGGAATTGAACTGCTCGCCGGGCAGCTGGGGGTCACGCTGGAGCAGATCGAGCAGGTGCACCTGGCCGGGGCCTTCGGCAATTACATGAATCCCGACAACGCCTGCGCCATCGGCCTGATTCCCATGGAGCTGCGCGAGAAGATTTGCTCCATCGGCAACGCGGCCGGCGAGGGCGCGAAGCGGGTGCTGCTGGAAAAGGATGCCTGGCAGCGCGCGTCGCAGCTTGCGCGGCAGGCGGAATTCCTGGAGCTGGCCTCGCTGAGCAGCTTCCAGGATACCTTTGTGGATGCGCTGGAGTTCCCGGAACTGGAGGACGAACGATGATTGACTTTGAAGCGCTGCGTCAGCAGGGCAGGGCCTGCGGCTTCACCCATGTGGCGCGGCTGGATCCGGCCACCATCGAGCTGCGGGAGGATGTGCGCGCCATGTGCGCCTCGGGCAAGTGCCGCATGTACGGCAAGAGCTGGAGCTGTCCGCCCGCGTGCGGAACGCTGGAGGAGCTGCGCGCGCGCATTTCCCGCTATCGCGAGGGCATCCTCGTGCAGACGGTGGGCCAGCTGGAGGACAGCATGGATGGCGAGGGCATGATGGAGGCCGAGGCGCTGCACAAGCAGCACTTTTCCGACATGCACGAGCTTCTGCGGAGGGACTATCCCGATATGATGGCCATCGGCGCGGGCACCTGCACGCGCTGCAAGCAGTGCTCCTATCCCGACGCGCCCTGCCGCTTCCCGGATCGCATGACCTCCTCCATGGAGGCCCTGGGCATGCTTGTGCTCGAGGTCTGCAAAGACAACGGACTGACCTACTACTACGGCCCGAACACCATCGCCTACACCAGCTGCTTCCTTCTGATGTGAAGGAATCGCAATCAAGACCGTCCCCAAAACCGGAAACACCTCCATGCGGCGCGCAACCGAAGCGCTGCATGGAGGTGTTTTCCATTGATGCCCTGCTGTGAGAAAGCACAGGAAGCCATGGGGAAGGCGTTCACGGGCGGCTGAGGAATGACCGCCGTCCGTGGAGGGGAGATACTTGCCGTGCATTTTCATCGCCCGACAGGGGCGCATATGACATCCCGGGTGCGGATGGGCGCAAAGCCTGCGGACGGGTGAAGCTTGCGTGCGATCGCTGACAGATTCTCCGGGCGCATCTCTTTTTGCGTCATGCATCCAGATCCACGCGCTGCCGCTTCACCAGCTCGCTGAAGAAGCCGTTGCGCGCCAGCAGCTCCTCGTAGGCACCGTCCTCCACGATCTTTCCCCTGTCCAGCACGATGATGCGGTCGCAGTGGCGGATGGTGGAGAGCCGGTGGGCGATGACGATGCGGGTGCATTTGAGCCTGTCCAGCGATTCCGAGACGGTCTTCTGGGTGATGTTGTCCAGCGCGGAGGTTGCCTCGTCGAACATCAGGATCCTCGGCCTGGGCGCGATGGCCCGCGCGATCATCAGCCGCTGCCGCTGACCGCCGGAGATGCCGCCCTGGCCCTCGGAGATCAGGGTGTGCATGCCCATGGGCATCTGGCGGATGTCCTCGGCCATGCCCGCCATCTCCGCCGCCTCCCACGCCTCGTTCAGCGTGAGCTGGGGCGCGGAGATGGTGATGTTGGAGTAGATGTCGCCCTGAAACAGGCTGCCGCTCTGCATCACCACGCCGATCTTCCGGCGCAGGGACTTGAGGTCCATGGTGGAGATGTCCCTGCCGTCGTAGTACACCGCGCCCTTCTGGGGCTTCTCGAAGCCCAACAGGATGCGCATCAGCGTGGACTTGCCGCAGCCGGTCTTGCCCACGATGGCCACGTACTGCCCGGGGCGGATCTTCAGCGAGAGGTCGTCCAGCACGTAGGGCATGGCGTCGTCGTAGCGGAAGGAGACGTTGTTGAGCTCGATGCCGCCCCGCAGATGGGTGACCACCTGCCGGTTCAGATCCACCTCCGGCTCCGCCTCCAGGATTGGCTGCACCAGCTTCAGGATGGGCCGGATCTGGGACGCGGTGAGCACGATGCCTGCCAGCGCGGTGAAGGCCCCGCTGACCATACCGTAGGCGCTGCTGAAGGCCATGTAGTCCGCCATGGCAACGCTGGAGCGGATGGCGGCGTAGTAGATGACGATGGTTCCCAGCAGGGTGATTGCCGTGGTGATCGTGCTGTTCAGCCGCAGCAGCATGGGCGGCTGGTACAGATAGCGGGCGGACTTGGTGTACTGCCGGCTCCACCTGGCGAAGGCGCGCTTCTCCGCGCCGGCGTTCTTGATCTTCGCAACGCCGCCCAGCAGCGCGTAGACCATGCCGCTCTCCTTGCCAGCCTCCGTCAGCTGCTTCTCCGAGATGTGCATCTGCATCAGGGCCGTCGCCAGCGAAAAGCCCGCGGTCAGCAGCGTGATGACGATGGCCGGGGCCGCCAGCGCGGGGGCATAAGCGAACACCTGGGTGATGTAGACCAGCGAAAAGACCGCCGTAAGTCCCGTGGAGAAGATGGCGTTGAGCAGCATGCTGCACAGGTTGCCGATGGCGCTGACGCGGTTGGACAGTTCACCGGCGCTGTACTGCTTGAAGAAGTCCACCGGCAGGGACAGCACGCGCATCATCACCGCGCTCTCCACCGCCAGCTCCATCTTCGTGGAGATGCTTGCGTTCAGGATGCCCTTGATTCCTGCGAGCAGGCAGCTGGCCAGCATGACGCACAGCAGGGTCAGCACCGCGCCCGCAAGCAGCGCTGTGCTGCCGAGTGCAAGCACCGGGCCGTACAGGTAGCGGCTCACCGCAGGCGTGACCAGTCCCAGCGCCGTGATCAGCGCCGTCGCAAGCAGCAGCAGCGCAAAATCACGCGCGTGCAGCTGCCGGAAGCAGTAGGCCAGCAGGTCGGCCGTCCGCAGCCTGCGCAGGGGGAAGGGCGGATAGAAGCAGATCGCGTCCTCGCAAATCTCATCCGCGTTCCTGCGGTTGATGCGCACGGTCTTTCCCGTGGCATAGTCCCTGTAGGTATAGCCCCCGGCCTTCCCCGGAAGCAGGGCGACGATGCTGCCGTCCTTTTTCGTGCCCAGCATCGCGCCGATCGCGTCCCGGTACCAGCCCTTCGTGAGCTTCACCGTGCGCCGCATGATGCCGGAGGGCCGCAGCAGGTACTCCAGCACGTCGCCTAAGTCCGTGAGCTGCTCCGGCACATCCTGCGCCTTGACGTGGTAGTAGCGCAGGATGTCCCCGATGGCCTCCTCGGCCAGCCTGCGGTCGCTGGAGAGGCTGCCCATGATCTTCCGGTCGCTGACGAGGTTCGCCATCTGCGCGAAGGCGTCGGCGAACATGTCGTCGTCGTGCTGAATCCGCTGCCGGATCTGTTCATCAAACCAGCCCATGTCCGCACCTCCTATTCGCTCAGAATCAGTTCCTCGTATTTGCCGTGGTTCGCCATCAGCGCCGCATGGGTGCCGCGCTCCACGATTTTGCCGTGATCCAGCACGATGATCTCGTCGCAGTCGCGGATGGTGGAGAGGCGGTGGGCGATGACCACGCAGCTGATGCCCCTGTCCTTGATGGCCTTCACCACCTCGTACTCCGTCTGGGCGTCCAGCGCGGAGGTGGCCTCGTCCATGATGAGGATGGTGGGGTCCTGGGCCAGCACGCGGGCGATCTCCATGCGCTGCCGCTGGCCGCCGGAGAAGTCCCTGCCGCCCTCCAGCATCCTGTGCGAATAGCCGCCGTCGCGCTGCATGATGTCCTCGTGCAGACTGGCGTCCCGGGAGGCCAGGATCATTTCGTAGTCCTCGATGGACGTGTCCCACATCTTGATGTTGTTGGCGATGCTGTCCTCGAAGAGGGTGATGTCCTGATCCACCACCGCCAGCGAGCCGGTGAACACGTTGCGGTCGATCTCCGAGATGGGCTTGCCGTCGAAGAGGATCTCGCCGCTCCAGGGCTTGTACAGCCCGGAGATCAGCTTGGACAGCGTGGATTTACCGCAGCCCGAGCTGCCCACAAAGGCGACCTTCTGGCCCACCTCCAGCGTCATGCTGAAGTTCTCGATCAGCGGCGGCGCGAGGCGGGAGTAGCCGAAGGTCACGTTGCGCAGTTCCAGCCTGCCGGAGAGCTTGTCGTAGCTCTCCTCCTCGGGGCGCTCTGCCGGATACTCCACGTCCGCGGGGTACTCCAGCACGTCGTCGATGCGCTCCATGTTGGTGCGCATCTCGCGGATGGTGGTTCCGGCGTTGGTCAGCTCCATCACCGGGTTCATGAAGGAGGCGAGCATGGTCTGGAAGGCGAACAGCATGCCCACGGTGAACTCGCCCTGAAGGATCAGAAACAGTCCCAGCGCGAGGATGGCCATGTTCACCAGCGCGGACACGGCCTGCGGAATCAGGCCATAGTACGCGTTGAGCTTCATGGACTTGACGTTCTGGGTGTTTGCCGAGGCCTGATAGCCCGCCCACTTGGCGAAGAAGCCGTTCTCCGCGCCGCTGGCCTTGATCGTCTCGATCATCTCGATGCCCGCCACGGTGGTGGAGGCGAGCTTGGCCTCATCGCGCATCTGCACGCGGGAGATGTTGATCCGTTTGTTGGAAATTATGCGGTTGACCAGGATGTTGATGGTCATGCCGGCGACGCCGATGAGCGTCAGCGGCACGCTGTAGCGCAGGATGACCACCAGGTAGACCACCATCATCGCCGTGTTCAGCACGGTGGGCGCGAGGGTGTTGATGAGGGTGGAGGCGATGCTCTGGTTGGTGGACTTGCGCCCCGCGATGTCGCCCGCCATGCGCTGGGAGAAGAACTCCACCGGCATGCGCAGCACGTGCCACATGAACTCCGCGTTCGCCTTGATCGCCAGCTTGCCCTGGAGCTTGAGCGAATAGATCGCCTGAAGAGCGGAGAGCACGATCTGGATCAGCGCAAAGGCGGTCAGCAGCACAAAAAAGGGCGTGACCCAGCCGGGATTCAGCCCCGTGAGCAGCCTGTCCACAAATGCCCGGGAGAACGCCGGGTTGATGACCCCGATCAGCGCCGTGATCAGCGAGACCAGAATTGTAAAGATCAGCGCATCCTTCGCGCCCGCAAGGCGCTTGCGCACGAAGCCCAGCATGCTCTTGGGTCTGCCGTCGGGCACAAAGCCTTCACCGGGCTCCAGTAGGATGCAGACCCCGGTGAACGAATGATCGAACTCCTCCATGGAGACCTCCACCTGCCCCCGCGCCGGATCGTTCAGCACGGCGCGATCCCGCTTAAAGCCGTCCAGCACGACGAAGTGGTTGAAGTTCCAGTGGATGATGCAGGGGAATTTTCCACTCTCCTTCAGGGCCTGAGGCTCCATGCGGTAGCCCTTCGCCTGCAGGCCGTAGCTGCGCGCCGCGTACAGCATGTTTTTGGCGTTGGAACCGTCCCTGGACACGCCGCAGTCCCTGCGAACCTGCTCCAGCGGGATCCATTTATCATAATACGCCAGCACCATCGCCAGGGAGGCCGCGCCGCACTCCAGCGCTTCCAGCTGGAGGATGACCGGAACCTTCGCCACCCTGCCGGAGGTGACCGGCGCTTTGGTTTTCTTGTCCATAGGGTGCAAACCTCTCTTACCCGATCAGAAATGAGACCGGGGCAATTTCTTCCGTGACGGTCTGCCCGTCCACGACCGCAGTGGCCTCGATCCGCGCGGTGACGCTCCAGAGGATCATCGCCGCCAGCAGCAGCACGATCACGCCCAGCGTCAGCCACAGGCTGGGTCGGGTCACCTTCATGTAATCGTCGATTTCCTCCGGCGAGGAAATGCGTTCCAGGCTCTTTGGCCGGAAGATCGATTCGTTCATCAGCTGCACTTCCCTTCGTGCGTGTGTTCGGTGGATATGGAGAATGCCGCAAGGGCAGCGCCAGAGGGAATGCGCTCCCGCGACGCCGCCCAGACGGATATGGGGTGAATTCAGCTTTCGTCAGTCGGAAAAGTCCTGGCCGCAGTTGGGGCAGGTGATGCCTCCGGGCGCGCCGTCGTACGGCATCTCACAGCCGCAGTTGGGGCAGGTCTTGAAGCCTATGGCGATATCCATCATGAATCCGCCGCCGGAGGTCCTTTCCAGCTGCTCGTCGCTCAGCTCTTTCATGTTCTGTACATTTTTCTCTTCCATGGTTGCTTCCCCCCTTTGCTTGTCTTCACATGACATAAGCTTCCTGGTAGCCGCAGTAGGGACATTGGAAAACTGCCATCACGGCAATTCCAGACGACCTGCCGCATTTTGGGCATCTCGTTGCACTGGGCTGTATTTCCGCGCGGTCAGCGCCGCCGGAGGTTCTTTCCAGCTGCGCGTCATTCAGTTCGTCGGGCTTCTGTACATTCTTCTTCTCTTCCATGGGTTTGCCTCCTTTGCATATACGCAGGATTGCTCTGCAAATTATCAATTGGATTCACTCTGGCAGAATCCCGCCACGGCGCGCACGGCCTGTCGAATGGTGCGGCCGAAGTCGGCACGGATCCTGCTCACAGGCGCTTTTTGATTGTGAAGACGTTCCTGCCGTCCTCGTAGGCATAGGAAACGCCGTCCATGCTCTTCTTGACCATGTAGATTCCCAGCCCGCCGATCTGGCGCTCCTCCGCGGAAAGCGAGGTGTCCGGATCCTCGCGGGACAGGGGATTGTAGGGGACGCCGCTGTCGATGAAGGTCAGGATTGCGCAGGCTGGATCCTCCGCGACCTCCACGCGCAGCGTGACCGTGCCCGTTCCCGGCGGGTAGGCGTAGTAGGCAATGTTGCTGAACAGCTCGTCCACCGCCACGTCGATCTGCATCTGGGCGCGCGGGGAACAGCCGATTTCCTCCAGACAGCGATCCACAAAGGCGGTGACGGCCTCCAGATTCTTCACCGCCGCCGCGACGGTGATCTCCTGCTTGAACATCCGAATCGCCCTCCTTATCCGTGGGTCTGACCGCGATACTCCATGCAGAGCATGGTGATGTCGTCAAACTGCGGCGCGTCGTCGACGAAGCGGTCCACGTCCGCCTTCACGGCATGCAGCAGCATCTCCGGGTCTGCGTCGAGGTTGTCGTTGAGAACCCTGTGCAGCCGCTCACTGCCGTAGAGCTGGTTGTCCGCGTCGGTGGCCTCGGTCACGCCGTCGGTATAGAGGAAGATTCGATCTCCGGCCGCCAGCTGCAGGCTGCCCTCCTTGTAGCGCAGATCCTCCATGCCCGCCAGCACGAAGCCGGCCCGGATCTTATGGGCCTCATACTGCTCACCCTTCCTGCACAGGTAGGGCGGCTCGTGCCCGGCGTTCACGTAGCGAAATTCGCCCGTGACCAGATCCAGCACACCCTCGAAGGCGGTGATGAACAGGCCCTCGCTGTTGGAATCGCAGAGCATGTTGTTCACGTCGGAGAACACGTCGCCCAGGGAGATTCCGGGCTGGGTGTGGTCCTTGATGAGCGTCTTTCCGATGACCATGAACAGCGCCGCCGGAACGCCCTTGCCGGACACGTCCGCCATGACCACCGCGAGATGCGTATCGTCCACCATGAAGAAGTCGTAGAAGTCGCCGCCGACCTCCTTGGCGGGGTTCATCGTGGCGTAGACGTCGAATTCCTCCCGGTCGGGGAAGGCGGGGAAGATGCAGGGCAGCATGGACTTCTGGATGTGCGTGGCAACGTCCAGCTCCGCGCCGATGCGCTCCTTCTCCGCCGTGACGGCGGTGAGGTTCTCGATGTGCTGCTTCAGCGAAGCTGCCATGCGGTTGAAGCTCTCGGCCAGGTCGCCGATCTCGTCGTTGCTGCGAATCTCGGCACGGTAGTCCAGGTCGCCGCTGCTGATGGTCTGCACGTCCGTGCCCAGGGCGATGAGCGGATCTGTGAGATTCCGGGAGAAGCGCCGCACCATCAGCACCACGCAGAGGATGATCAGCGCCAGGGCCGCGACGAAGGCGAAGATCGCGGCGACGATGTTCCGCTCCATGGCCTTCACAGGCGCGAGCACCAGCGACTCCGGAATGTGCACGCAGAACTTCCAGTTCGCGCTGGAGACCGGCGTGTAGGCGTAGTACACGCCGCCGCCGGTGCGCATCACGCCCGTCTCGCCGTCCATGATCGACCCGGAAGCCTCATAGACCGCGCTGGATGCATCCAGGATGCTCTCGAACGCGCCGTCCGCGTTCGCCATGTCCGGGCGGGCAATGATGTCGCCGCTGCCGTTGACCAGGAAGGCGTAGGCGCCCTCGCCCAGATCCACGTCGATCACATAATCGGTCAGATCGCCGATCAGGATGTCCATGCACACGACTCCGGCAAAGGCATCGTCTGCGTCGTAGAAGGGCGCGGCGCAGCTGATCATCAGGCCCCGGCCGTAGGAATCGGGGTAGGCGTCCGTGAACAGCACGGTTCCCGCATCCCGGGCAGAAGTGTACCAGGAGGACTGGGTGTAGTCGAAGTAGGATTCGTCGCTGCCCGGCGTGACGCCCAGGTCCGCCCGGTCGTCATAGCTGAGCAGGAAGCCGCTCTGGGTGCCCACGTAGATCGTGGTGATGACCTCCCGGTTGCCGGAGAGAACCGGCGACCAGAGCTGCTCCAGGTTCCCCAGCAGCGCACGCTCCTGCGAGCTGTCCTCTGCGGAGACGTTCGCATCCACGAGGTAGCGCTGCATGGTGCAGGTTCCGGCGCTGGCCGCATCCGGCGGGAGCACCTCGCGCGGCACATATCCCTCCGGGTTCTGGTACAGGCCGTGGATGTAGGCTGCAAAATCCTGAATGTACTCCGCATACTTGCCCAGCTCGGAATCCGCGAGATCGGCCTTGTCCCGCACGACGTTGAGCAGATTCTGATTCATCTGGCGGATCAGCGCGTCCTCGCTGTCGCCCTTGATCTGGAGCATGCTGAAGAGGCCCACTGTGCTGGTCAGGATCAGACCTGCAACCGAGATGAGCAATACGATCCGCTGCACCTTTTTCCGGATTGGCCGTCGCCTTTGTTCCATTCCGCTTTCCTCCTGTCAAATTACGATGTGCAGATGGTTTTCGCCGCTTCCGTAGCTGTACATCGCGCGCATGGCGCGGTGCTTGATCAGCTTGAGGCTCATCACGTCGACCTCGTCCTCGTCCTTCCCGGTGCGCAGGGGATTGTACCGCGCGCCCGCGTAGCTGAAGCGTATGGAGATGGCGTCGCCGTAGTCCACGCGGAGCAGGATTCGCGCATCGCTCTGGGCGCTCAGTATGCGCAGGGCAACCTCCTCGATGCAGCTCTGCGCCTCAAAGACGCGCTTGCGGGGGATGCGCCGCGTCAGGGCAGCCTCCTCCAGCAGCTCGTTCATGCGATCCAGGCTGGCAGCGTCTGCGTCGATCCAGCCGGACGCGTCCTTCTCCGGCGCGCAGTAGGGGGGAAGCACCGGCTCCAGGCAGAACAGACTGCCCAGGATGATGTTCACCGGAAGCCCCACCAGCAGTCCGAGGGAGATGTATGCGGCCACCGTGGGCCAGAGCGCGCCCTTCAGGAGCGCGAGGCTCAGCAGGCCGCAGGCGAGTGCGAGTCCGGACAGCAGCCCCGCATAGCACAGGTACTGCCGGAGCTGCTTGAAGCAGATCCTGTGGGTGCCGCTGCACAGATGCCACAGCAGCCACATCCCCACGCCGATGATCGCGATGCAGGCGCACTCGAAGGCCAGCTCCGCAGGCGGCGTGTGCAGAAGCGCACCCGTCGCGATGCAGCCCAGCATGCCGCCCGCCGCTCCCCAGGGGCCGAAGAACAGCCCCAACGTCGCGGGAAGGAAGCTCTTGACGCCGATCCAGGAGCCGAAGTGCAGAAAGCCGGTGAGCTGGATCGGGAGATCGGCCAGCAGATACACCGCCGCCGAGAGCAGCAGAAGCCGCAGCCTTTTCCGCAAATCAGTGTTCTTCATGCCGCAGCCTCCTCTTCAGCGCGCCGGTCACCGACGGATCGGCCAGCAGTATGCCCAGAACCATCACGCCCGCTCCGGCCAGACGCAGCGCCGTGATGCGCTCCGGCTGGGTGCCGAACAGCAGCGCCAGCACCGGGGACATGAGCATGGTGATGATGATTTCCGTGGAGAAGATCAGCGAGGTGTTCAGGGGGCTGACATAGCGCTGGGCGTACATCTGCACGATGCCGTACAGACCCCGGATGAAGAAACCGATGAAGATGGCGCTGCCCCAGAACGCCGAATCCGTGGGCAGGGAGAGGGGCGTCCTCTGGATTGCCGACTGTCCGACCCAGAAGATGAGCGCGATCAGGCAGTTGAACAGCATCTGCCCCATCGCAAGGATCGAGGGGTTGGAGCCGGCGGTGAACCTGCCCACCGTGAGGATGTACAGCGCGAAGAACACGTCCGCAATCAGCAGATAGAGGAAGTGAACGTCCTTCAGCCCCGCCGGATCCTCCAGCAGCATCAGCGCCAGCCCCGCCAGCACCACGCCCACGGCGCAGAGCGTCATCCTGTCCGACCTGGTCTTGAACAGCAGAAGGGACAGAAGCGGCAGGAACACGAAGTAGGCGCTCAGCACACAGGCGCTGACCGTCGCGCCCACCGAGGAGCCCAGCAGCAGAAACACGTTGAAGCCGAACAGCTCCAGCGACAAGAGCAGGCTCTGGCGGATCTGCTTTCTGTCCACACGGAACAGCTCGCTGAAGAAGACCGCCAGCGTCAGAAGAAAGCCGATGAGGTTCGTGACGCAGAGAAATGCGAAGTGGGAGACGCTGTCAGGCACGCCCTCCAGAAACGCATACTGGATTGCGGCAAAGAAGGTGATGATGAACAGGGAAACGTTTGCCTCGCGTTTGTTCATCGGACAACCACCTCCCGGGCGATGAATTTTTCCAGCAGCCGATCGGGCTTGTAGGACAGCTTTGCCGTGCGCAGTCCGGGCGCGCCCACGTCCTCCTCCCGGTTGATCCAGGCGTAGTCCCCGCAGCAGAGGCGCACCAGATCCCGGTTCAGCACGCGGTAGATGTCCGGGTAGCGGCGGTCGCCCTTCTCGATGAGCACGTCGTAGCAGTCGTCGGAGAGCGGCGCGCCATAGGCGTAGCCCGCCATCGCGCCGTCGATGAACACGACGATGCCGGACAGCCCCAGCGCCCCGAAATGATCCAGACCGCGCTGGATGGCGTCGTTCTCGCACTCCAGCTGCACGTCCTCCTGGCCGTGGTTCCTCGACTCCAGCCAGCATTTCTGAAAGGCGTGGATGGGCTCGATGTGCTCCGGGCGGATCGGCTCGATGCGGGTGCGGCTCCCGTAGTCCCGGAAGAAGGTGCTGACGTCGTGGCGCTTGGAGGCCATCTCCGCTCCGGGAAGCTCGGCGAGCTTTTCATGGGTGTAGAGATACTCCGCGTAGTCCCGGCAGGGCTCGATCTCGAATTCGCCGGGGTACAGCTCCTCCAATAGCTCCGCCGCGGCGCGGGTCAGGGTCTCGAAGCGAAGGGACGCACCGTGGGCGTGGGCGTCCCTTCGGAGCCGGTCGACGGCCTGCGCCAGCTTTGCGCGCTCTCCCATGGGGAAGAGGTACACCCGCTCCCGCGCGCTGCCGCGACCGGAGCGGAGGATATAGAGACAGCCGTCCTGCTGACAGATCCGATCGCCGTACTTGCGCTGCATGCAGTACAGGGAGACGAAGGAGTGCTGGCAGGAGTTCTCTCCATAGCGCCGGAAGTAGCCGTCGACCGCCTGTTTGTCGTCCAGGGTGATTTCGTGAAAGACCAGCATTGCGTTTGCGTCTCAGGCGATGGTGAGAATGTCCGAGAAGCCCGTCACGTCAAAGACTTCCATGATCACTTCGTTGACGTTCTTCACCACCATGGAGCCCTGCTTCTTCATGACCTTCTGGGCCGCCAGCAGCACGCGGAGCCCGGCGGAGGAGATGTACTCCACCTTCGCGAAGTCAAGGATCAGGTTCTGCACCTCGCTGGTCACGGAGTGCTTCAGCTCTCCCTCCAGCGCGGGCGCGGTGGTCGTGTCGATTCTTCCTTCAATTTCCAGGGTCAGCGTTGCGCCGCTGACATGCTTGTTGATCTGCATATTGAATCCTCTTTCCGCTGGAGGCCCGATTCGGCCTGCTGGCCGGATGCCCCCATACTTTTCCTTATTATATAATACACACAAACTGCCATTTCCGTCAAGTTGAACCCCGCCTTTTCCGCGAATTTTGCGCTGCGGAGCGCCTGTGTGCGTCGGTTTTCCGCTGTTCCTCTGCATGGGCAAGCGGCAGGATCCGGAGATGTCGGCGCGCCGTTCGGGCATCCGCTGCGCTGCGTACATCCCGGCGTTCTTCCGGAGAATCATTTTGTGGCCGATTCTGGAACTTTTTGTTGAGAAAACAGGTCTAAAGGGCAAGTGGTTTCGATGCCCGTGCGGGATGTGCGCCGACAGCCCTGCGTGGGTTTGCCGAAACCGGATGATGCAGTGAGGAGATGATTCAATTGACCCGATTCTGGTCGATCTTCTGTTGTGTTACAATTCTGTGCGCCTTCTGCCTGACGGCGGGATGCTGCGCGGAAACGGGCGGCAATTCGTACGCCGATTCAGAGCAGGCGGTCTCCGGCACGGTATTTGCGACCGGCGACGTCAATCTTCGCTCCGGCCCGGGCCTGGATTACGACACGCTGGGTGTAATGCATGCGGGTCAGGAGCGCGCGTATACCGGCAAGACCTCCGTCGATGGGCGCGGCGTGGCCTGGTACAGCCTGGATTACGAGGGAAGGGAGGCGTGGGCCTCCTCCAAGTACACCTATGTCGAGGCCTCCATCGACGATTCCGGGGAGGCTAGCGAATTGGAGGGCGTCGCGGCCGGGGCGGAAATCGACATTCCCGCTGGGACGGTGCTGACCGAGGAACAGATTCAGGCGACCTACGGCGTGTTCAACTTCAATCGGACGATCAACACGACCGGTGTGGAGGCCCATCCGGAGAATGGGCGGCAGTGCTTCAGGCTCAGCTTCGCGCCGGACGTGTACTATGGAGGAACGAGCGGCTACGGCGAACGATGGCTGTCCGAGGGCGGCATCGTGGCGGAGCGGGATGTGGATCTGGATCTGGACGACGTGGACGAGCATCTGGTGTTCGTGCTATCCAACAAGGGGAAGGCGCCCTACTATGAGCCTTACATCTACTGCACTGTGGCGATCTTCGAGCCGGTGTACGGCGGCTTTGCCCTCGCCGACAGCTTCGATTTCAACTTTGACTGGAGCGGGGAGGGGCCGCGCTTTGTACGCCTGGTGGCTGGAGAAAGGGGTACGTACATCATGGACGGCTCGATCGCCTATTGGGACGGCGGCTTTGGCGGCGTGTACGCGGCATTGTACGGCTATGACGGGAGGAGTGCCTATGCGGATCTGATCGTGAATGCAAGCACATGGGACAGCTATTGCCTGGAAAAGCGTATTGACGCCGATCTTGTGGAGGAATTCAGCTATTTATGCGGGCATTATGCGAACATGCGCTCTGAGGCCCAGACGATGGGAATCGTTGATGGTGTGAACCTGATTTCGTATGAATGCGAGCTCAATGGAACGATCTATGGCAACGGAAAGATCAATCCCGGCTTCTTCAAGGGCATCGACGCCTGCGGAGCGGCGGTGAAGCCCTATGGTCTCGAGCTCGGATACGTTCTGTACAGGCGCGATGACGGCCACGAGACGTATGACCTTCTGCTGGACGGAGGCGAAGAGCTCATCTGGGCGGAGGAGGGCTGCGATCCCGAGGACTGGGACAAGGCCTTCATCGATCTGCGGCTGGACAGCACGCTGACGCACGTGTATTGACGGAATCGCCCGCATTTCATCGCGTTCTGCGATGGGATGCGGGCGATTTTTGCGCGCCGGAACGCCTTCCGCGCCGGGGACATATGCTGGTTCTGGAGGTGGATTGCCATGAGACAATGCTGTGGTTGCGGCTGCGGTCGCGGCAGAATGTGCCTGCCGCTGTGCGTGATTCCCCGGGCCGCGCCCGGCCGGGTGCGCGCCTACTGCTGCGGAGCGCCGAAGCTGGTGCGCGCAAACGATCCCGGAGCGTGCTACGGGGAGTGCCGCTATATCCTCCGCCAGCCGATGATGGCCGAGATCCCCGTGGAGATCGGCGCCTCGGCATTCGCGGGCACTCCGTTCCTCCAATTTGATCCGCAATGCAATTGCTGGAAATGGGAGGAAAACAAGTGAGCTGTAATTGCGCACGCACGGCGTGCAACACTTCGATTGATTATACCCTGGTGCCCGGCGACCACATCCTGCCCTTTGAATTCACGCTGGATCTGGAGAACTCCAACCTCTATCCCGAGGCGGGGGAGAACCAGCGCTTCTGCTACACGGTGCGGGGCATGGGCGAGGACAATTCGGACTTCGCCGATCTGAGCCACTTCGTGCTGGGCGTGTGCCCGGAAATTACCGAGGATATGCTGGAAAATGTGAGCGTGGTGATCGACGGCGTGCCCCAGGAGGTCGAGATCGGCGAAAACGTCGAGATCCGCACCGAGGCGCAGCCCGATCCCACCACCGGCTGTGCGGGCCTGAAGGTGGACTTCGGCCTGGATAAGGTGGACGGCGTGATGCAGTTCTGCTTCGAGCTGACCCGTCCCTTCGCCATCGGAGCGGTGCAGGTCTGCGTCAAGGGCGGCCAGCAGACGGCCAGCGGACTGGCGATCTGCGGCCCGGTCTGCGGCGGAGAGACCTCCTGCACGGTCTACGGCAGCCAGCGCGCCACCGTCTGCGTGCCGGTCACGGTCACGCCCTTCGCCACCGTGGGCGACACCGTCACCCGCTGCTGCGGCAATCCCACGGTCACGCCGGGTACGGCGGTTTGCCCGGGGACGCTCATGGGCAGCTGCGTGTTCACGATCAGCCAGGACGTGTGCATCACCGTTCCCGTGGCCTTCGGCGCGGCGGCGGTCGTGGGTCGCTACAGCGTGCTCTGCGGCGGCGCGACCACCGGCGACAACTGCCCGAACTGCGGCGTCACGAACTGACGGGAAGCGAATCTGCGGGGAAGAAAGATACTCTGCGGGGCCGGCGGCACCTTTCGGTGCTGCCGACTGTTTACATTCCACTGAGGGATATTGTCGGGTTTTGTTATGTTTTCGCATGTGCAAATTATTAAAAGTGTAGAATTGGTCGGTTTTTACTGCAATATATATTGACAAGGGTCAATAGTGCGTGCTATACTTGGTTTACAAACCAGTATACCGGTATGCGCGATAATAAAGGCATCGTAAATTTTTCGATTCGACTACGGTGAACGGAGGTAAGGGTACAAGATGAAGGCCGTTGTAAAGTATGCGGACGGAGCTCAGAGCTTTGGCATGCGAGACGTGGCCAAGCCGGAACCCGCACGGGACGAGCTTTTGCTGGAGGTTCGCACAGTCGGCATCTGTGGAACCGACATACATATCATTCGGGATGAATATCCCCACAGCACGCCTGTGACGCTGGGCCACGAGTACGTGGCCACGGTGGTGGACATGGGCCCGGACGCGGAGGGCTTCGCGCTGGGAGACACGGTGGTTTCCCTGGCGTGCGCCTATACCTGCGGGGAGTGCAAGTACTGCAAATCCGGACTGAACATGATGTGCCCCGCACGGTCATGAACGCGAAGGCCCCCATGATGATGGACCAGAACTTCAAGCCCGGCTTCCGCATCAACCTGCACATCAAGGACCTGAACAACGTGGTCGACGCAGCTGCGAAGTATGACAGCCCGATCCCGCTGACCCAGTCCGTGCTCGAGATGATGAAGATCCTGCGCCGCGACGGCGACGAGGGCTGCGATCATAGCGCCCTGGTGAAGTACTATCAGAAGCTCACCGGCGAAGAGCTCCATCATTGATTTTATGCGGCGGGCCGAGTCGCGTGCGCCTCGCACGGCGGCTCTGCCCGCTTTCTATATAGATCCGACCTGTATTTTAACGCCTTGGAGGGATAAAGAAATGGGACTGCAAGCATCTTCCCTGCGCGCGGACGCGGATGCGATTATCCGCGCGGCGATCTCGGACGCAATGCCGGACACGGCGGTTCTGCGCGCACTCTCGGAGATTCATCTGGGAAACCGCGTCTGGCTGGTGGCCGTCGGCAAGGCAGCCTGGCCCATGGCGGCGGCGGCGCAGCAGGTGTTGGGCGACCGCTTGATGGGCGGCGCGGTCATCACCAAATATGAGCATTCCCGGGGAGAGATTCCGCGCGTGGAGATCTACGAGGCGGGCCATCCGGTTCCGGACGAGAACTCCTTCCGGGCCACCGAGCGGGTGCTCGAACTGGTTCACTCGCTGGGAGAAGCGGACGAGGTGGTCTTTCTGCTCTCCGGCGGCGGCTCCGCGCTCTTTGAAGCACCGCTGGTTCCCGGCGAAGAGCTTCAGGATGTGACGCGCCAGATGCTCTCCTGCGGTGCGGACATCCGCCAGATCAACACCATCCGCAAGCGGCTCTCCGGCGTGAAGGGCGGGCGCTTTGCCCAGATCTGCGCCCCGGCGAAGGTGCACGCCATCATCCTGTCGGACGTGCTGGGCGACGCGGTGGACGCCATCGCCTCCGGCCCCGCCTGTCCGGATCCGGAGACGGCGCAGACCGCGAGGGACATCGTGGAGCGCTACCGCCTGCGCCTGAGTGACCGCGCCCGCGCACTGATGGACGAGGAGACGCCCAAGGCGCTGGACAACGTGGAGACCCGCATCATCGGCAGCGTCCGCCAGCTCTGCAAGAGCGCCGAGACCACGGCACGGAGCCTGGGCTATACGCCCGTGATGCTGACGGCGGATCTGTGCTGCACGGCCAGGGACGCGGGCAGCTTCCTTGCCTCCATCGCGCGCAGCCATGTGGATTCAAATGAATCGCTGGCGTTCATCGCGGGCGGCGAGACGGTCGTCCGGATCACCGGCAGCGGCCTGGGCGGACGCAATCAGGAGCTGGCCCTTGCGGCGGCGGCGGGCATCGACGGCCTGAAGGACGTGTGCGTGTTCTCCGTGGGCTCCGACGGCACGGACGGCCCCACGGACGCGGCGGGTGGCTATGCGGACGGCGACACCCGGCAGCGGCTCATGCAGCAGGGCATCCGCATCGAGGCGGTGCTGGAGGAGAACGATTCCTATCACGCCCTCAAGGCGTGCGGCGGTCTGATCGTGACCGGCGCGACGGGAACGAATGTGAACGATTTGAGCGTGGCGCTCATCAAGCGTGCAAAGGCCTGAAAGGGGAGAGAGAATATGAAAAAGAAATACAGCCTGATTACAGCGACGTCCATGGGCGTGCGCATCACGCCTGCGAACCATCAGCCTGCGGGCTTCGGTTCGATGTACATCATGCATTCCACCAGCGCGGAGAGCAACGTGCTGAACGTGGCGGCCTCCCTGGGCCTGCGCACGAAGGTGCTGACCCGCTTCGTGAAGGACAGTCCCATCGCGGCGTTCATCAAGGGCGACCTGCGCCGCCGCAACATCGAGTTTGAGGGCCCGGACATCGTGCAGGATGGCCCCTGGGGCTACCGCCACCAGTTCAACATTGCCGACACGGGCTACGGCATGCGCGGCCCGCGGGTCTACAACGACCGCGCCGGCGAGGTTGGCCGCACCATCTGCGCCGAGGACTTCGATCTCGACCGCATCTTCCGCGAGGAGGGCGCGGAGATCATCCACATGTCCGGCCTGTTCGCCGCCATGTCCCCGGAGACGGGCAAGCTGTGCCTGAAGCTCACGGAGCTGGCCCGGGAGACCGGCACGAAGATCAGCTTCGACATGAACTACCGCGCCTCCTTCTGGAAGGGCCGCGAGGTCGAGCTTCGCGAGATCTTCTCGAAGATCGCCGCCAACGCGGACTACCTGATCGGCAACGAGGAGGACTTCCAGCTGGCGCTGGGCATCGAGGGCCCGGAGGCGGGCGGCAAGGATCTGGCGGGCAAGATCGACTCCTTCAAGGAGATGATCCGCCGAGTGAAGGCGCAGTATCCCAACGCATCCTGCTTCGCCACCACCCTGCGCGAGGTGACGGACGCCAATCTGCACAACTGGGGCGCGATCCTGCTCAGCGGCGACGAGTGGTACGTGGCCGAGCCCCGTCCCATACACGTCTTTGACCGCATCGGCGGCGGCGACGGCTTCGTCAGCGGCCTGCTCTACGGCATGCTGCGCGGCTTCTCTCCGGAGGACTGCCTGCACTTTGGCTGGGCCACCGGCGCGATGGCCGTCACCATGGAGGAGGACTTTGCCTCTCCGGTGGACGAGGATCAGGTTTGGAGCGTATGGAAGGGCAATGCCCGCGTGAAGAGGTGAGTAGAATGAAGAAGGCAGATATTGGTCTGATCGGTCTGGCCGTGATGGGTGAAAACCTGGCCATGAACATGGAATCCAAGGGCTTTACGGTGGCGGTGTACAACCGCACCACGGAAAAGGTGACGCGCTTTGTGGAGGGCCGCGCCAGAGGCAAGAATTTCATCGGCTGCATGTCGGTGGAGGAGCTGTGCGCAGCCATCGAGCGTCCCCGCAAGGTGATGATGATGGTGAAGGCCGGCAAGCCGGTGGACGACCTGATCGCCCAGCTGCTTACTGTGCTGGAGCCGGGCGACGTGATCATCGACGGCGGCAACGCCCACTATCCCGACACCATCCGCCGCTGCGCGGAGGTGGAGGCGAAGGGTCTGCTGTACGTGGGTTGCGGCGTGTCCGGCGGCGAGGAGGGCGCCCTGAAGGGCCCGAGCCTCATGCCCGGCGGCTCTCCGGCGGCATGGCCGCTGGTTGCGCCCATCTTCCAGAAGATCTGCGCCCACGTCAACGGCGAACCCTGCTGCGACTGGGTCGGCGAGGGCGGCGCGGGCCACTTCGTCAAGATGGTGCACAACGGCATCGAGTACGGCGACATGCAGCTGATTTGCGAGGCCTATCAGCTGATGAAGGACTACCTGCACATGAGCTGCGAGGAGATGCACGAGGTGTTCTCCGCCTGGAACGAGACGGAGTTGGACAGCTACCTCATCCAGATCACCCGCGACATCCTCGCCCACAGGGACGAGGACGGCGAATATGTGGTGGAAAAGATCCTGGATACCGCCGGTCAGAAGGGCACCGGAAAGTGGACGGCCATCAGCGCGCTGGATCAGGGCGTGTCGCTGACGCTGATCGGCGAATCCGTGTTCGCACGCTGCCTGTCCGCAATCAAGGAGGAGCGCGTGGCGGCATCCAAGGTACTGGGCGGCCCCGAGGCGAAGTTCGAGGGCGACCGCGCGGCCTTCATCGAGAGCATCCGGCAGGCACTGTACGCCTCGAAGATCGTGTCCTACGCCCAGGGCTATCAGCTGATGCGCGCGGCGGCCAAGGCCTACGGCTGGAAGCTGAACTACGGCGGCATCGCGCTGATGTGGCGCGGCGGCTGCATCATCCGCTCGGTGTTCCTCGGCAAGATCAAGGAGGCCTTCGAGAAGGATGGCGAACTGGTGAACCTGATGCTGGATCCCTTCTTCTCCGGCGAGCTTCAGAAGGCCCAGAAGGGCTGGCGCGAGGTCTGCGCGGCGGCGATGGTGAACGGCATTCCGATTCCCGCCTTCTCCTCGGCGCTGAGCTACTACGACGGCTATCGCTGCGCACGGCTCCCTGCGAACCTGCTGCAGGCCCAGCGCGACTACTTCGGCGCGCACACCTATGAGCGCGTGGATCGTCCCCGCGGCGAATTCTTCCACACCAACTGGACGGGCGAGGGCGGAGATACCGCCGCCGGCCAGTACAACGCCTGAGGACGGAGTCAGAAATGATAAGCGCTGCCCGGAGACTGCGGCGTCTCCGGGCGGCGGTTCGGGTCAAAAACTGGATCGTTTTTGCAGTTTACAGAAAGTTTTTCGTTTATTGTGACGAATGCGAATTGTTGGCCGTGGGGAAGCGTGCAATAATTTAAAGAAATTTTTGTATAGGGAAGCAGATAAATATGGCGGATTACAAGCCTTTGCAAAATATCGCATACGAATATATTCGTGAGAAAGTTTACAGTCGGGAGCTGGAGTTTGGCATGATTTACAGCGAAACCCGGCTTGCACGCGAGCTGTCCATCTCCCGCACGCCCATTCGCGATGCGCTGAACCGCCTGAGCCGGGAGCGCTACATCGACATCCTTCCGAACAAGGGCTTCATGCTGCACAAGCCGAGCAGGAAGGAGACGCAGGAGGCCTATCATGTGCGCATGATGATCGAGTGCTACTGCGGCGAGCATCTGGCAAAAAACATCGCGACCGACGAGGCGCAGGCCACCCTTGCGCACATGGAACAATGCCACGAGACGCAGGTTGCGCTGCTGAACTGTGAGAGCCGCGTGGATCTGCGCAGGTTCTGGGAAGCAGATTACGATTTTCACATTGCATTGCTGCATCACATGGACTTCTCGGCCACCAATATGCAGTACGACAGCTTCATGCACATCTTCATGCCGCAGTACCTGAAGGACGACTATGTGCTCGGGCGCAACCACAGCACCATTGTGGAGCACAACGCAATTTTGCAGGGACTGAAAACGGGAGATCCGCAAAAGGCGCACAGTGCCATTGAAAAGCATCTGGACTCCTCGTTCCGGCTGTGTCTGCTCAATGCGCAATTGGACGAGTGACACCTGATTGCGGATGGAAGAGGAAGGGGAGCGCCATGCATGATGGATCGGAAGATATACATTGTTTATGGAAACCGCGCGAAGCAGATGACAATGGAGCTGATGGAGGCCGCGCGCATCTCGGAGGAGATTCCCCAGGGCGCTTCGGTGGCCCTGAAGCCCAACCTCGTGGTTGCGGCGGAGCCGGAGTACGGCGCGACCACCCACGCCGGGATCCTGGAGGGCGTGATCGAGTATCTGCAGGATCACGGCCACAGGGACATCTCCATCATGGAGGGCGCCTGGGTGGGCGACCGCACCGAGCGCGGCTTTGCGGTCTGCGGCTACAATGAAATCGGCCGCCGCTACAACGTGCCCCTGTACGATCTGAAGCGCGATTCCACCCGCCCGGTCAAGACCCGCGTGGGGCAGATCCGCATCTGCGAGCGCGCGCTGAACGCCGGGTATCTGATCAACCTGCCCGTGCTGAAGGGGCACTGCCAGACGGTGATGACCTGCGCGCTGAAGAACATGAAGGGCTGCCTGCCGGATACGGAGAAGCGGCACTTCCACACCATGGGCCTGCACCGGCCCATCGCGGCGCTGAATGCAGCCCTGAAGCCCGCGCTGACCATCGTGGACAACATCTGCGGCGATCTGAACTTCGAGGAGGGCGGCAATCCCGTGCCCACCAACCGCATGATGCTGGGCCACGATCCTGTGCAGCTCGACGCGCTGGGCTGCCGCCTGATGGGCATCGACATGCGGGACGTGGAGTACATCGGCTACGCGGAGGAATGGGGCGTGGGCAGCAGCGAGATCGCGGACGGCGATCTGATCTACCTCAACGAGCCCAAGGTGGCCATCGCGCCCCAGCGTCCCTCCGGTCTGGCGGCGCGGCTGGGTAAAAATGTGAAGCAGAAGTCCGCCTGCTCGGCCTGCTACGGCAACCTGATTCACGCGCTCTACCAGTATCAGGAGCGCGAGGGCCGCGCGTTCGGCGCGCTCATCAGCATCGGCCAGGGCTTCGACGGCCAGGAGCTGCCGGGCATCGGCGTGGGACGCTGCTGCCGGGGCGCAGAGCGCTGCGCGATGGGTTGCCCGCCCAGCGCGGAGACCATCCTGCACATGCTCATGGAGGAATGAGGACGCGCACCGCACGGCAAGGAATACGGAAAGCCCGCTTCCATCTTCGGAAGCGGGCTTTGTCTGTAAAGCGGGGCGCTGTCTCAGATGCAGCCTGGGACGGCGCCTCGCGCTGCTGTGGATCTGCAGCCGGTGGTATAGAGGAGGAAGATCAGTCCTTTTTGCGATTTTTGACCTCGGCGACGACCAGGCCGGAGAGGGCGACCAGCGCCATCACGTTGGGAATGACCATCAGCTGGTTGAAGGTATCGGTCAGCTCCCAGACCAGGTCGTTGGAGAGCAGGGAGCCGAGGAAGATGAAGGCGATGGCCAGCACGGAGTAGGGCAGGTCGGCCTTCTTGCCGAAGAGGTAGCGCACGTTGATGCGGCCGAAGAAGTTCCAGCCGACGATGGTGGAGAAGGCGAAGAACAGCAGGCAGATGGCCACGAAGGCGTTGCCCAGGCCGGTGCCGAACACGGAGGAGAAGGCGAGTTGGGCCATGTTGGTCTTGGACACGCCCTCGGCAGCGCCTGCGGCAAGCACACCGTTGCCTGCGTACAGCGTGGAGATCACCACCAGCGCGGTGATGGTCAGCACGACGAAGGTGTCGATGAACACGCCGATCATGGCGACCACGCCCTGCTCGTGGGCGGTCTTGACGTTCGCCATGGCGTGGGCGTGGGGCGTGGAGCCCATGCCGGCCTCATTGGAGAACAGGCCGCGCTTTACGCCCTGGCTGATGGCCTGCTTCAGCGCAAAGCCGATGCCGCCGCCGATGATGGCGTTGGGCACGAATGCGTACTTGAAGATCATGCCGAGGGTCTCCGGGACGTACTTGATGCGGGCGATAAGCACCACCAGGCCGCCGATCAGATAGAGCGTGGCCATGATGGGCACGATCTTCTCGGTGACGGAGCCGATGCGCTGCAGACCACCGATGAAGATGAACACGGCGACCAGCGAGACGACCAGGCCCACGACCCAGGTGGGAATGCCGAAGGCATTGTTGCAGGCCTCGCCGATGGAGTTGGACTGCACCATGGAGCCCATGAAGCCAAGCGCCAGGATGATGGCGATGGAAAAGAAGCCCGCGAGGAAGGAACCCAGCTTGCCCTTGAAGGCGGTCTTGATGTAGTACACCGGGCCGCCTGCCACGGTGCCGTCCGCGTGCACCTCGCGGGTCTTCTGGGCCAGCACCGCCTCGGCGTAGATGGTAGCCATGCCGAAGAAGGCGATGATCCACATCCAGAAGATCGCGCCGGGGCCGCCGATGAGGATCGCGCCGCAAGCGCCGACGATGTTGCCGGTGCCCACCTGGGCCGCGATGGCGGTGGTCAGGGCCTGGAAGGAGCTGAGGCCGCTCTTTTGCTTTTTGCCATTCAGAGAGAGATTGCCGAACACGCGGCGCATGCCTTCGCCGAAGCAGCGGATCTGCACGAATCGGGTGCGGATGGAGAAGTAGAGACCGCAGCCGATCAGCAGCACGATCAGGATGTAATCCGACAGGTAGAGGTTGATGGTCTGTACGACTTTGAGCAATGCGTCCATGGGTAAAACAACCTTTCTCGTTTGTATTGGGAAGGAACACCGTTGTTGTACGCGGTGCAAGCCGCGCCCTTCCTGCGCAAAAAAACAGCCATCATCCTGCGGACAATGGCTTTGGCGACGCGAGAAAAACCCCTGATCGTCGATCAGAAGAATGCAACTCTGTCCTTTTGCCTGAGAGATTCACGCATTCGCGCTTGCCCCTTCGGCCCCCGCATTCGCGGGCGTCTCCAAAGTCTTATCCATTCACAGTCCTCATCCTTGCGGACACCTGAGAGTTTTACTCCTTCGGTCACGACAATCGTCGTATTTCCTATGAATTTCATATAATGGCGATTCAATTGCAAATGGATTATAGCATGTCTGCATGTTATAGGCAAGTGTCTCTGCAATAAAAACACGAGGATTCATGCAAAAATAACATTGCGGCCGTCAAACCCGGGGAGAATATGCAAAATCACTTTCAAAATGGAAAGGCCGGAGGGGGTTCGGCTCCCTCCGACGGCTTACTGCGGATATCGGGTCTCGAAGCGCTGGAGAATGTCGAACAGGGAGGGATCGAGGTAGGAGACCGCCTGATCGTGCAGATCTCCGGGAACGCCGTAGTAGGCCTGCGCGACTCCGCCGGTGATGGCGGCAAGGGTGTCGCTGTCGCCGCCGACGGAGATGGCGTTGCGGATGGCGTCCTCAAAGCCGGTGGACTCGAAGAAGGCCATCAGTGCCTGGGGAACCGTGCCCTGACAGGTCTCGTTGAACCTGTAGGTCGGGCGAATCCCGTCCAGCGTGAAGTTCATCGGGTAGTACGCCCGGTCGATCACCTCGCGAATCTCCGCCATGGAGCTGCCGTTGCGCGCCATGTAGATTGCCACGGTCGTGGCCTCCGCGCCCTTGACGCCTTCGGGATGGTTGTGCGTGACCTTCGTCACAGTTTTGGACAGGACCTTCGCTTCCTCCAGACTCCCTGCCACGAAGCCGCAGGCGCTCACGCGCATGGCTGCGCCGTTGCCGTAGCTCCTGTAGGGGTGGGGATGGTCGCTGTAGATCCACCGGTGGAAACGCCCGCCGTAGCCGCAGTTCGGGTAGGGGCGGCCGATCGCCTGCATGCAGCGCACCGCCTGCGCGCCCAGATCGCTCCAGTCGCTCCGGCTGCACATCAGGGCCTCGCCGATGGCGAGGGTCATGATGCTGTCGTCCGTGGCGACGCACTTGGGGGTGAACAGCTCGAATTCCTTGCTCCGGTGGTTGTGCCACTCAAAGCGGGATCCGACGATGTCTCCGATGATGGCTCCGATCATTTCTCTCACTTCCTTCCATGGTAGTCCTCGTCGATGCGGCGCGACCAGTTCTCTTCCAGCGGTTGGCAGTTGCGCACGCTTGTGATGGCTTCGCTGAGCACCTCGTAGTTGAGCAGCGTGCCCCTGGAGTCGCTGTGGTAGTTCGCGGCCCGGCTGCGGTCGATGCCGATGTGGGCGGCGGTCTCCACGGCGTCGATGTTCGCGCCGAGGAAGAGGAACTCCCAGCCGAAGTTCTCCCTCTGCCGCCGGATCATCCGCCGCACCTGGTCGGCGGTGTAGGCGTGGCTGGCGTTTTCCAGGCCGTCGGTGGTGATCACGAACAGGGTGTGCTCCGGGCGATCCTCCTCCCGGGCGTACTTGTGCACGTTGCCGATGTGGTGAATCGCTCTGCCGATGGCGTCCAGCAGCGCCGTGCATCCGCCCGTCTGGTACTGGCGCTCGGTCATGGGCTCGATGCGGGAGAGCGGCACGCGGTCGTGCAGCACCGTGGAAGTGGTGTTGAACAGAACGGTGGAGACCAGCGCTTCGCCCTCCTCCCAGCGCTGCTTCGCGATCATCGAATTGAAGCCGCCGATGGTGTCGGCCTCCAGACCGAACATGGAACCGCTGCGATCGAGAATAAAGACAAGCTCCGTCAACTGCTTTTTCATGTAAAACCCTCCTGAAATCCAGTGTTTCCGGTTGATGGATTTATGATAGCAGATGGACGGAGCAAAATGGTCGCCTGGGAAGCGACATTTTCGCGCGGCTCAGGCGCCCAACAGCGGCTGATCGAAATCGAAGAGCGTCTGGTTGATGGTGTTTACGTCGTAGATGCCGTTGAGGATGCAGTATTCGATGATGACGTCGAATTTGTAGCTGTGGGACAGCGCAAGCCCCGCCTTTTGCAGCAGCTCCGCCGTTTCGGAGATGTCCAGCTCCAGCGCCACCGCCAGTGCCAGCGCCGTGGGCTTACTGGGCTGATAGTTTACGTTGTTGCGGATCTTGGAGAACAGCTTCCGATCCAGATTCGCCCGCTTGTAGCAGACGGAATCCTTGATTCCCGCCTCGTCAATCTTGCGCAGCACCATCTGGGAGAAGCTCTCGTCCAGCATTTGCAGCGCATTTTCGAGGCTGTTCGGCACGCAGGATGCTTCCTGGATGCAGTCCATGTCCATGAACTGGGCCTGGCGCATTCTGCGGCTGCGCAGCAAAGTGGAATCGCCGTGAACGTCCACGTAGTTGTCGTCGATGTACTGCGCGACCCGGGCGTAAAGCTTGCCGCTGATGTGGAAGCTGGCGCGGTCGAACACCACGATGTACACCAGCATGTCGTTTTCCATCAGGAAGTCGCGGATGGTATCGGTGGCCACCTTCAGCGCCGCATCCTTCGGATAGCCGTATGCGCCCGAGGAGATCAGTGGAAAGGCCACGCTTTCGCAGTTATTCTGCTTCGCAAGCTCCAGCGAGTTCCGGTAGCAGGAAACAAGCAGCTGCTCCTCGCCGTGCTTTCCGCCGTGCCAGATAGGCCCTACGGTGTGGATCACGTAGCTGCAGGGCAGGCGATAGCCCCGGGTGATTTTTGCCTGCCCGGTGGGACAGCCGCCCAGCGTGCGGCACTCCGCCAGCAGCTCCGGCCCTGCGGCGCGGTGAATCGCGCCGTCAACGCCGCCGCCGCCCAGCAGCGTCTCGTTGGCGGCGTTGACGATGGCGTCCACCTCCATGCGGGTGATGTCGTTGCGAACAATTTCAAGGGGCATGGGCACTCCTCTTTTCCGTATTATGGATTTACTCCATTATAACAGATTGGAACATAACATTTCAAGACGATAAACGGCCGCTTCCCATGGGGGAAACGACCGATACCTGGATTCAACCCTTCTTCCAATGCCCAAGGGTGGGCAGTAAGTCTGCAAAGTAGGCGCGCAGCTGCTCCGGAGAGCGCTCCGCGTTTGCCATGTGCTGTGCGAGGAAGTCCGTCAGCTGCGCTACGCTCTCGTAGGCGAATTTCCCGTCCGCGTAGCACCACTTGCAGTACTCCTCGTTGAACGCGCCGTCCGGCTCCCGGCTGAGGGTGGAATCGTCCAGCGGCATGCCGCAGCACTGGCAGATCAGCGTGCGCGGAGAGCCCAGCAGCGTGTTGATCGACACGTCGAACAGCTTCGACAGGAGCTTGAGCGCCTCGGAGTTGGGAATGGTCTCGCCGGTCTCCCAGCGCGACACCGCCTGACGGGTGACGAAGAGCTTCTCCGCCAGCGTCTCCTGGGACAGGCCGCTGCGGGTTCGCAGCTCAAGAATGACGTCCTTGGTTTCCATATGAATCATCTCCTCGAAGTCATTATAGCAGGAGAAACGCAGCCTGCCAAGCAACGCGCCGTTGCTTCAGACTTGCAGCTCCCCGTCCTCCAGAATCACCAGCCCGCTCTCCCGGGCGCGCACGGCAAGCTCCGTGCGGTTGCGGAAGCCGGTCTTGTTCAGCATGTTCAGGATGTGCGTCTTGACGCTGCTCACCGACATGTGCAGGTGCTCGCCGATCTCCGTGTTGGTGTAGCCGCCGGTCATCTCCCGCAGCACCATCAGCTCCCGGGCGGTGAATTCTCTGCTGCTGGCGTCGCCCAGAAACAGCTCCGGAGAGGCGGCGGGGTAGACGGATTCGCCCGCCATCGTCCGGCGCATCAGCTCCAGTATGGATTCCTCCGAAGCGTCCTTGTACCAGAAGCTCTCCACGCCCATCGAGCGCGCGCGGTCGATGTAGGAGCACTCGGGCATGGAGGTGACCACGATGATCTTCACCTGCGGGGTCTGGCGCTTGATGCGCGCAGCCGCGTCCAGACCGCTGCGGTTGCCGCGGGTGATCACGTCCATCAGCACCAGATCCACCGCGTTGCGCAGGCAGTACACGTCCGCCAGCTCGGCGCTGTCGATGGCCGCTGCCAGCTCGAAGTCCTCCGACGTGCCAATGAGCATCTCAAACAGCTGCCGGGGCATGGTCTGATCCTCCACGACCAGCACGCGAACCTTCTTCATGTCCATTCCTCGCTTTCCAGGGGGAGCTCAAGCCTCAGCGCAAACTGCGGCGAACTCTCCAAATGCATGCTGCCGCCGGCACTCTCCACGCTCCTGCGCAGGGAGGACAGGCCGCCGCCCTCCGCGACCACCGCGCTGGGGGCCGCGCCGTCGTTGGTAAAGACGGCGCAGATCTTGCCTGCAGACGGACGCAGGTGAAGATGCAGCTGCGTTCCGCGCGCGTGGCGCGCGGCGTTGGTCAGGCATTCGCGGGCGGCGCTCTCCAGCAGTGCGGCGCAGGTTGTGCCCTCCGGCGGCAGCGGGCCGTCGACGATCAGCTGCATGCCGATGGCCTTCGCCGATTCGATCAGCCCGGCGAAGCCCTGCGACGGCGGCTTTTCCTCGCCCAGACGCTCCATCAGCGTCAGGTTCTGCCGCCACAGGCGGAGCACCGCCGCGCGCTGCGCAGGTTCGGAGGGGCGAGCCGTCAGCCGCCGCGCGGCGAGCAGCGCCTGGCCGAACTCGTCGTGAATGCGCATCTTCGCGGCCAGGGTTTCCTTTTCCCGGGTCAGCTCCCGGATGTTCTCGCCGTAGCGCCGCAGCCGCCGGTTCATGTCCTCCAGCCGCCGGTTCTGCGTCTCCAGCTCACGGTTCATGGCGTGCTCCCGGCTGATGTCCGAGGCGATGATCTGCGTGACCTCCTCGCCGCTTGCGTCGATCCGGCTGCGCGCAAAGCTCCACACCTGACCGTTCGCGGTCTGCAGGATGGGCGTTTCGCCCGTCTGAATCGCGAGGTTGCCCGGCAGCACGTCCCCCTCGCACAGCCTGCGCCAGAAGGTTTCGCCGTTGGACAGGTGCGCGCCCAGCAGCTGGCAGCACAACGCGTCCATCTGCAGGTTGACCAGCCGGGGCAGGCCATCGCGCACGTAGAAGCACAGCCCAGAGGGGAGCTGGTCGAGGCCCTCCTTCACGGATGCGCGGGAGATGTGGCTGCGCTGCCAGACCAGCTGCATCCGCAGCGCGAGGAAAATCCAGGCGGCGGCGACCGTCAGCATCAGCGCTAGCGCCCAGAGCGGAGCATTCCACAAAAGCGCTGCGGCGGGGGAGGGGCGCATCCCGCCGGACAGCGACATGGCCTCCATCAGCAGGCACAGCAGGGTGAAGCAGAGGATTCCGGGAATCAGGCAGGAGAGCAGGCGCAGCCGGGGCGCATGGTGCACCGCAGTGAGCAGCGCCGCGAGGATACCTGCGCACAGCAGAATCAGGCACAGCGCGCAGAACGCGCCCTTGGCGACGCTCGAAAGATCCATGAATGCGCGCGTCATGCCGGATCACCTGCCTTTCGGATGTGGAACGTCGCAAAGAGCGTGCTCTCCTGATGCTCCAGGCGCAGCGCTGCGTGAAGCTGGACCATGCGCGCCGCCTCCCAGTCCGGCGGTAGCGCGCTGCGCACATCCTCCAGGCTCATGCGCAGCGTCAGTCCGTTCGCGTCTGCGCGCAGGTTCACCAGCAGCGCGCTCAGCGAGGGCAGTGCCGCCTCCACGGCGGCCTCGAAGAAATCGTAGGCGAGGATGATTTGGGCGGGGAGGAGGAAGGCGTCCCCGTGCAGACGCAGGGAGGTCGCCACCCGGAGCTGTGCAAGATTTGTCAGGGATTCGCGGATGCACAGCGCCAGCTCCTGTGCGGATGCGCTGACTTCAGCCTCCTCAATCAGCGAAAGATTGCAGCGGCGCTTGACGTACGCGCCGTACATGCACACCTGTGCGATCCGCGCGTCGAAGTCCTCGGCGTCCGGCTCCAGACCATCCAGCAGTGCGTCAATGCGCGCCAGCCGGGACCGCACGCTGGGGAGCATGCCGTCATAGAGCCGGTTCTGCTGCTCCAGACGCGCCTGCTGGCGCTGCAATGCGTTCTCTGCGCGCACCAGCTCGTTGTCTTCCGCCAGCAGCTCGCCGACCTCCGACAGATGCCTGCGGACGCGGTTGATCTCCGCCACGCTGTCCGTCCAGTAGATATGTCCGCCGCGCACCGGGTGACACTGCAGGCGCGTATCCGCGTCCAGAAACGCCGCGCCGTCCCGCGCGCGCCGCCGCTGCTCCCGGGTCAGGGTTCGCGATCCCTCGGAGGAAAAGACGAGGTTATCGGCCTCATCGGTGATCTGGGCGGAGATCGTCGAAGCGGAAAAGTAGCTGCCGTAATTGGTGTTGGAAGGGATCAGGCCGGTCTGGATGCAGCACTCGAAGGTGGCGGCGAAGGTTGCGCAGAACATCTCCGGGATCTTGAACGCGGTGAGGATGTTGGCAAAGCTCAGCAGACAGAGCGCAAAGCCCAGTACGAACAGCGTTCCCGGCAGCCAGACGTAGCGGCGGCTGCTCGCCACGCGGCACTTGCGAAAGAGGATGACGATGCTCGCGGCGATCATGCCCACGCTCCAGAGCATCGCCAGGAAGTAGATCGGGCCGTGGGTGTAGCTGTCCTCCCGGTGGAGGTAGACCGGCGGAAAGCGGAAGGCAAGCTGGTGCCAATTGTTGGTGAGCACGCCCAGAAACAGCAGCAGCGCCGGAATCAGAACTAGATACCATGCCCGGCGCATCGGATGCTCCGGGGAGGCACCCTGCTCCAGCGCGATCAGGAAGGTCAGCGTGGGCGCAAACAGCTGCGGAAGATAGTAGAGGTACCAAAGGTAGACGCGAATCAGCTCGGATTCAAAGAAGCGGTACTTGCAGGCACGCAGAATCAGCCACAACAGCGCCAGAGCGGCGGTGGAAATCAACAGCTCCCGAATGCGCGAGGGCATGATCCGCTGATGAATCGAGATCGCCCAGCCCAGCGCCAGTCCGATATAGATGGAAAGGTTCAGCAGAAAGGCGAGGGCGCTCCACGCCGGCGGAAGCACCCGGTCGATCTCGTGCAGCAGGCCCGCCGCAAGAAAGAGCGCGATGGCGAGGAGGGTCATTCGTTTCGTTCGACTTGATTTGGCGCGCATGCGTGTTTCCTCAAAGTGTTCTTACATATGATATCTGCATTATATCACCCAGAAAATGGAAAAGCAACATTGCATGGGCTGGGTCGGCTTCCGAGGAAGCGCAGCCTGCGAAAATATCCGTCGGAACAGAAAAATGGCCATTTGACCGAAGCGGAATCGGAAAGAAACTGTTAAAATATGGATGAAGATGGAGATGGAGGCGATTCGGTTTGAAGGACATCGTAATCAGCGTTCAAAACGCGCTGCTATCCGAGGCGATTGGGCGGGCGCTCTGCCAGCGCGGACAGTTCCGCTGCCAGCAGGTCGCGCCCGGAAGGCCCCAGGAAATCGTTTCCGTGTGCAAGACCCTTCAGGCGGACATCGTGCTGATGGAGGTCAACCGCTTTCCCGCCGCTACGCTGGAGAAGCGGCTGGAGACCGGCGAAAGGCTGCGCCGCATGCTGCCGGAGTGCCGCATCGTGCTGCTGTGCGACGAGGTGGCGGATCCGGAGCTCGCGGAGCGGGTGATGGGTGTCCGACAGCTGGGCCAGATCGACGGCTTCTTCTACGCCTCCGTGTCGGCCGCCTATCTGAGCGCGGCGCTGGAGGCCATGTGACGCGCGGCGCTTTCCACTTCATAATCTAGGGTCGAGGCGGGAACTGGACTGAAAGGGGGATCGCAGTTGGGAAGGTTGCCGCAGCGGCTTGGAGATCACAATAAAAGAGAAGAAATGGAGGAAACCAAGATGAAAAAGACACTATCTGTGCTGCTGCTTGCAGCCCTGATGCTCGCCGCGCTCTGCGGCGCGATGGCCGAGGTTGCCGACGTCACCGGCGCGTGGTACGCGAGCGTGTTCGGCATGACCATGACCATTACCCTGAACGAGGACGGCAGCTATCTCATGGAGATGATCGATGAGGAACCTGAGACGGGCGTCTGGAAGCTGGACGGCGAGACCTTGATTATGGACGAGGGCACGGAAGCGGAGACTGCCCTGGCCTACGATGGAACGAGCATGACCCTCGACCTGGGCGAAGGCCTTGAAGTCGTATTCACCCGCGAGCCCATTGCCGCCTTCGAACCCTCTCCTGCCCGCACGGACGCGACGCTGGAGGAGTATGCGGGCGAATGGATCTGCACGATGCTTTCCACGATGGGCGCGCAGGTATCGCCGGAGCTGATGGGCGTGGAAATGTCGATGTCCATCGATGGCGAAAGCGTCGTGATGACCCTGGGCATGTTTGAGGAACCCATCACCGTGGAGCTGACGGCTGCGTTTGCCGATGGCGCGTTGACGCTGGTGCTTCCCTCCGAGTACGAGGGCGGCGAGGACAACGTATTTACGGTTCAGCTGCTGGAGGACGGCGGCATGAGCGTCGAAACCGTCATGTACGAAGAGGCCTTCACTTTCTATCTGAGCGCTGTCTGATTGCCAGTCAAGCCTTGACCACCGCACGGCATTCCGGTTTCCGGAATGCCGGTTCTCCATTGAAAAATCATTCCTGCGCAAGTATAATTATTGCAGGAATATCATTTGGAACGAGAGAGGATGAGGGATATGAGAAAGTACCGGCGCCTCATTGCGCTGCTGCTGGTGCTGTTGCTCTGCGCGGGTGCGGCTTCGGCGGAGCTGCGGCGCGGCGATTCGGGCGACGGGGTGTACGCCCTGCAGGAGCTGCTGTTTGAGTCCGGCTGGCTCTTCGAGCTGCCGGACGGCGCGTTCGGCAAAAACACCGAGCAGGCCGTGAAGGATTACGAGCGCTACGCAGGCCTTCCGGTGGACGGCGTTGCCGATGACGAGATGCTGGCGGCGCTTCAGGCGGACTGGTATGCGCTGATGGTCGAGCTCGGCCAGATTGAACCCGAGGAGGGCGCTCCGATCTACGAGGATGAGCCCGATGCGGACGGAGCTTATGCCTACGGCGAATATCCCTACTTCTGCACCCACAGCTCCGTGGACGCGCGGGCCAGCGCTGTCTCCTACTGCGAGAGCCACGCGAAGCTCAACGCGCTGACGGAGGAGTTGCTTCAGAACGGCTCCGTGGAGGACGCAAGGCAGGCCTATGAGCTGTGGCGCGGGGAGATCCTCTGCCTGTACGAAATGTGGCTGAACCAGACGCAGGAGGACGGCAAGGCCGACGTCGTCACGTCGCGCACGCTGTATCTGTCCGCCATGGAGGCGCAGCTGCGCGCGGTGCGCAAGCACCATGAGAGCTTCCAGATCGACCCCGGCGAGGCGCAGGCGATCGGCGCGCTGGTGATGCAGCTGCGCGCACAGGCCGCGTGGCTGTGCGCGATGACCAGCGGCGCACTTGCGGTCAATGAAAGCGGGGAGGAACTGTGAAGCAGCTGATCGCTGCGCTGATGGCGCTGATCCTTGCCCTGACCGGAGCGCAGACCGCGCCCGCGCGCACGGACGCGGCGCTGACCGCATTCTCCTTCAACCACGGCGGCATGAGCATGGATCAGATTTTCAGCTACGCCGTGTATGGGCGGGACGGGCGCATGCTGGCGGACTTCGATCTGTACTGCCGGTACGAGATCGAGGGCGTGGAGCTGGATGCGGCGGACGTGGAGGCCCTCCGGGAGCTGATCGACGAAAACGATCTCTGGTCGTGGAACGGCTTTCAGAAAAGCAATTCCTACGTTCTGGACGGCGACAGCTTCGGCCTGAGCGCCAGCTTTGCTGACGGCACGGAGCTGAGCGCCTGGGGAAGCAACGCCTATCCCAAGGGATATTCGGCGGGTGCGCAGGCGATCTGCGCGTACTTCGAGGCGCTGATGGAGAAGTACGGGATTGATCCGGAGCGCATGGAAATGGTCGGCTCGGAGTGAGAAGTACAAAGATCATCATTGGAGGAAATCAGACGATGAAGAAGAGGGTTTGGATCGTGGTTGCCCTGTGCATCCTCGCCATGCTTCTGCCGATGGCGCATGCGATGGACTGCTGGTACAAGGAAAAGTACGGCGATCACGACTGGGAGCAGGTCGACGTAAAGCTGCCGACCTGTGAAACCGACGGTTCTTATACGCTGGAGTGCCGACAGTGCGGCGAGAACAAGAAGGTCGTCACAGAGAAGGCCTACGGCCATGACAAGACGCTGATGGAGAGCGTGGATCCCAGCTGCACCAAGACCGGCTACAAGCGCTACGCCTGCGAGACCTGCGGCAAGACGATCTTCGACGAGATCCCCGCTGCGGGACACAAGTACAAGGATGTGGAGACGCTGGAGATCGCCACCTGCCAGCAGGAGGGTTCCATGCGCACCCGCTGCACCGTCTGCAACCAGGCGGGCCTGCGCACGATCAAAAAGACCGATCACAAGTACGGAAGCTGGACCATCACCACTGCGGCGACGGACCACTCCATGGGCAGCCGCACCCGCAAGTGTACCTACTGCGGCAGGGAACAGAGCGAGGATTTCTATCCCGACGGCACGCTCTACCGGGGCATGAAGAAGTGCGACGAGGTCGTGGAGCTTCAGCGCATGCTCATCGATCTGAAGTTCCTCAACGACAAGGCCGACGGTATCTTCGGCAAGAAGACCGAGCAGGCCGTCAAGGACTACCAGAAGTGGGCGCGCTTCGAGGTCACGGGCGTCGCCTATCCCCAGACGCGCAACGCTGTTGGAAGCAGCTGGGAGGAGCTGATGGCCCCCACCGCAGCGCCCACGCCGGTGCCCACGCCAGTACCCACTGCCGTGCCCACGCCTGTGCCCACCGAAGCGCCGGTGGAGTATCCTGTGTGCTGCACCGTGACCGTGGATGAAAGCGGCGCGGAGCACATCGCCTACTGTGAGCTGCACGATGCGATCCATCAGGCGGCGGCGCAGCTGCTTGCGGAGGCGAAGACAGATGCGGCGGTGGCGAACGCATGGAAGATCGCCCGCAGCATGTGGTCGGCGGAGCTGGATTCGCTGTATGATCGCTGGAAGTCCGCCGCGACTTCGGAGGAGCTGCCCCAGATCGCCAGCGATCAGGCGCTGTTCCTCGCCATGCTGAACAGCCAGGAGGGCCTGATGAAGAATCGCGGGGCCTCTCAGCAGGCGATGGACGAGAAGGTCGCCGCGCTGCTGATGGAGCAGTGCGTCTACGTCTGCGCGGCGATGTACGCGCAGTCCCTTGCATAACAGATTTCTGGGAAAGGAAGGATGAAAATGAAACCGACGAAACGTATCTTGTGGATGCTGCTCGCGCTGGCGCTGCTGCTGTGCGCGACGGCTGCGCTGGCGGAGGAGCCGCAGTGGTCGTATGACAGCGGCAACATGTTCCTCATGCCGGAAGGTGCGCTGAGCGGCGACGTGGCAGTCCCCGCCGAGGTGGACGGCTATGCGGTCAACGCCATCAAGTACAACGCCTTCAACTCGAACAATGAAATCACCTCGCTGACGATGCCCGACACGCTGCGCGCGATCCAGAGCGGGGCCATTTCCTGGATGGACGGCCTGACCAGCGTGACGCTGAACGAGGGGCTCGAGTACATCGGCTCCAACTTCCAGAACTGCAACGCGCTGACCAGCCTGACCATCCCGGCCAGCGTCCGCATCGTGGACGGCGCGATCGGTTCCTGTGAAAACCTGAAGGAGGTTTATTTCGAGGGTGCGTGCCCGCTCTTCCTGAACACCGACTGGTGCTTTGACTGGCTGAGCGAGGACTACGTGATCTACGTGCCCGACGACCAGATGGACGCCTACGCGGCGGCGCTTGCCGAGGCGAACGGCGCGGCGGAGCACCTTCAGCCCAGCGGCAAAAATGCCGCGCTCCCCGAGGAAACCGGCGAGGACTGGTTCACCTTTGATCCCGCCACCGGCGCGATCACCGGATACAGGGAGTACCACGCCTGGCTGGAGATTCCTGCGACCATCGACGGCGTGGCGGTGAAGTCCATCGGCGCGGAGGCCTTCGTGAGCGACTACTCCGTGTACGGAATCGTGTTCCCCGAGGGACTGGAGCGCATCGAGGACGGCGCGTTCCGCGCGGCCAGCAACCTCGCCTACGTGAAGTTCCCCTCCACGCTCAAGACCATCGCCAACGGCGCGTTCTTCAACGCCCAGATCGGTCAGATCGACTGGAGCGAGGGCCTGGAGGAGATCGGCGCGCACGCGTTCCAGTACGGCGGCCAGGCCATTCTGGAGCTCCCCTCCACGCTGCGCACCATCGGCGAGAGCGCCTTTGAGAGCGCCTGGTGCCAGGAGGTTCACCTGGGCGGCAGCGTGGAATCCGTCGGCGCGCGCGCCTTCGCGGGCACGCCGCTGAACTACGTGGTTCTCGACGCGTACACCCTCATCGACCTGGCCCCGGACGCGTTCGCCGAGACCGATCTGGCCGACGTTGACCTGCCCTGGGACAGCTCCATGGAAAACCGCGACGCATATGCGGCGCTGCTGAAGGATGCGTGCCCGGACTGCACCGTCTGGATCAACAACCCCGAAAGCGCCGGCGTGGCGGAGTATCCGATCAATGAAACGGAGATCACGACCATTGAAAACGGCGTGTGGACGGTCTATAATGGGGATCAGAGGGATCTGACCGTCTGGACGAACTACGACGAGATCGATGTCACCGCGCTGGGCGACGGCCTGTTCAAGGGTAACCAGAGCATCCGCTCCTTCTATCCCCACCACTGCGGCTGGTTCACCACCATCGGCAACGAGGCCTTCGCCGACAGCAGCGTGGAGTATGTGGAGCTGTTCGGCTCCATCACCACCATCGGCGACGAGGCCTTCCGCAACTGTGTGAACCTCACTGCTCTGAACCTGCCCAACTCGCTGACCAGCCTCGGCGCAGGTGCGCTGAAGGGCTGCACCGGCATCACGGAGCTGAACCTGCCCGAATTGCTGACCAGCCTCAGCGCAGGTGCGCTGAAGGGCTGCACGGGCATCACCGAACTGACCCTGCCCGCGTCCCTGACCAGCCTCGGCGCGGGTGCGCTGGAGGGCTGCACCGGCATCACGGAGCTGACCCTGCCCGAATCGCTGACCAGCATCGGCGATGGCGCGATCAAGGATTGCACCGGCATCACGGAGCTGAACCTGCCTGCGTCCCTGACCAGCGTTGGCTCCGGTCTGCTGGAGGGTTGCACGAATCTGAATAAGCTCGTGGTAGGTTGCGATCCCGCCATTCTGCCGTCGGATATGCTCGACATGCTGGCGAACATCGACGAGCTGTACCTCTCCAAGGATGCGAGCGACGAGCAGGTGCGCGCGCTGTCCGAGCTGATGGGCCGTCCCTGGTACGATCCGCTGCCCCGCGAGGGTGAGGAGAGCAGCTTCAAGGCCATGCCCTACGAGCCGCTGCCGGGCGACGACTTCTGGTACGACGAGGAGTACAGCCGCCTGGACGCCTACCAGGGCTACGAGCTGAACCTGATCCTGCCTCGCGAGATCGACGGCGTGGAGCTTTCCATGATCGGCGGCGGCATGATGAACCGCGCAAGCTACGGCGACAACTATGATGTGGAGCTGCCGGTGGTTTCCCTGGTGATTCCGGAGAACTACACCGAGATTCCCGCCTACGCCTTCCAGAACTGCGATACGCTGGAGACGGTGATCTGCTACGCGCCCATCGAGAAGCTGGAGGAGGGCACGTTCTCCGGCTGCACAAGCCTGACCAATGTGGTCTTTGTCAACGGCGTGCGGGAAATTGACCGCTATGTGTTCAAGGATAGCCTGTATCTGGAAACGGTTTACATCGGCGATAAGACCCAGCGGATCGACGAGAACGCCTTCAAGGATCCCGACGGCTACGAGTACTTCACCGCAGATCAATGCATCACCGACCCCAAGCAGATGCCCGATGTGGACGCGCTGCTGGAGGAGGTCAAGTGCGATCCCATGCCCATTCCCGAGCCGGAGCCGGAGAACGAGCCGCAGCCTGCCCAGCCCGTGGGCGAGGCCGGCGCGCCCTTCCTCGGCGAATGGTATGGCGTGCGCATGGAGATGGAGGGCATGGCTCTCAGCTTCTCCGAGATGGGCATGGTCATGAATCTGACCTTCCATGAGGACGGCACTGCCGAGATGTACGATGGCGAGGAGAGCGTAACGAGCAGCTGGAGTGTGGAGGACGGCGCGGCCATCGTCGATGGCTTGAGCTGCACCCTTCTGGATGACGGCACGCTCTGTGTGGAAGAGGACGGCGCGAAGCTCATCTTCACTCGCGAGGGCGCTGAGATTGCAAGCGGAACTGCGGAACCGGAGTCTGAACCCGCCCAGCCCGTGGACGCGGAGGGCGCGGCCTTCCTCGGCGACTGGTATGGCACGACCATGGAGATGGAGGGCATGGTTCTCAGCTTCTCCGAGATGGGCATGGTCATGAATCTGACCTTCCATGAGGACGGCACTGCCGAGATGTACGATGGCGAGGAGAGCGT
>SFNY01000012.1 GCA_004554085.1 Clostridiales bacterium
CTTGCCGCGGGCCTGCGCACCGCCGACATCGTCGGCAACAGCGGCGCAACTCCCCTCTCCTGCACCCAAATGACTGAGGAAATCCTCAAGCGCATCTGAAATACTGAAAACGCAGCGCCCCGCGACCGGAATTGGCCGCAGGGCGCTGTATATTGTTCGATTTATTCCTCTGCGATGTAGGCCACGCCGACGCAGCCGCGTCCCAGGTGCGCGCCGAGCACCGGGCCAATCCGGCGGCGCTCAATCTCCCGATCCTCGCGCGCCAGCTTGATCGGCAGCTTCTCCGCCGCCTCCGCGCCGAGGAAGTTGTCCACCAATATCAGTCCCTTGGCATCCTTGCAGAAACTGCACAGCTTGTTGGCCTGATCCAACCGCCCGCGCGCAAGACCCGCAGAGACCACCGCGCCGTCGCGGATCTCCAGGATGGGCTTGATGTTGAGCACCGTGGAGACCGACATGCGCACGCTGCCTAGGCGGCCGCTGCGGCGCAGGGGCGCCATATCGTCCACGGAGAAGCAGATGCGCACGCGCTCGCGCAGCTTTGCAACCTCTTTCGCTACGGCTGCCAGCTTGGCGCCGCTGCGGATGCGCATGCGCGCCTCGCGAATCAGCAGGTACAGGCCGGAGCAGGTCGTGAGGGAATCCACGACCTCGATACGTTGGTTCCCCACCTCCTTCGCCGCCAGCACTGCGTTTGCGTAGGTGCCGCTCAGGCGGGAGGAAATGGTAAGACAGAGGATTTCATAGCCGGCTTTCTTCAGAAGTCTGAAGGTGTTGATGAAGCCGTTCAGTGAGGCCTGGGAGGTGTGCACGGTATCGATGTGCTCCGCGACCTCCTGTTCGGCGCGGGTATCCTCCTCGATACAGCCCTCATTGAAGCTCTGGTTGTCGGAAAAGGAGTAGCTCATGGGCACCACGACGACGCCCAGCGCCACCGCCTCTTCATGGGTGAGATAGGCAGTGCTGTCGGTTACAATGGCGATCATTGGCATCCACCCCCGATCTTGCGAAACTTTTGATACCGACGCTCCAGAAGCTCGTTTTCATCCAGTGCAGCGCTGCGACGGAAGGTTTCGGCGATTTCCTGCTTCAGGCGCAGCATATCCACGCCGCCCTCCTGAACCGAAGGAATGATCCTTTCGATCACGCCGAACTCGTAGAGATCCCCTGCGGTCAGTCGCAGGCTCTCCGCAGCCTCCTTCGCGCGGTTTGCGTCCTTCCACAGGATGCTCGCGGCGCCCTCCGGAGAAATGACGGAATAGTAGGCGTCCTCCAGCATCCAGACCTCGTCGGCAACCGCCAGCGCCAGCGCGCCGCCGCTGCCGCCCTCGCCGATGACGATGCTGAGCACGGGCGTGCGCACGGTCATAAGTTCCGACATGTTCTCCGCGATGGCCTGTCCCTGTCCGCGCTCCTCCGCGCCGATGCCGCAGAATGCGCCGGAGGTGTCCACCAGGCAGAGGATCGGCCGGTGGAACTTCTCCGCCAGCTTGATCTGCCGCAGCGCCTTGCGGTAGCCCTCGGGATTGGCAGAGCCAAAGTTGTGCTTGAGCTTGTCGGCGGTGTCGGTGCCCTTCTCGATGCCGATGATGGTCACGCTCATGCCGCACAGTCTGCCGATGCCGGCGATCACGGCGTTGTCGTCGCCGAAGCGGCGGTCGCCGTGCATTTCGACGAACACATCCGCCATCGCGTCGATGTAGGCCCTGGCCGTTGCGCGACCAGCGCTGCGCGCCGCCTGCACGCACTCGTATGCCTTCATGCCTTCGCCTCCCTTCCGTGCAGCCGCAGAAGCTCCGCGATGCATTTTTTCATCTCCCTGCGGTCGCAGATCATGTCCACGAAGCCCTTCTCCAGCAGGAATTCGGAGCGCTGGAAGCCCTCCTTCAGCTTCTGACGGATGGTCTGCTCGATGACGCGCGGGCCAGCAAAGCCGATCAATGCGTCCGGCTCGGCGATGGTGATGTCGCCCTCCATGGCAAAGCTCGCCATCACGCCGCCGGTGGTGGGATCGGTGAGCACCGCGATGTACAAGCCGCCGTCGTCCGAGTGGCGCTTGACCGCACCCGAGGTCTTGGCCATCTGCATCAGCGACAGCACGCCCTCCTGCATGCGCGCGCCGCCGGAGACGCAGAAGCCGATGACCGGCAGCTGCTCCCTGCGTGCAAGCTCGAACAGCCGCGTGATCTTTTCGCCCACGGCGGTGCCCATGGAGCCCATGATGAAGGCGGACTCCATGGAAAAGATGCAGGTTTTGATGTTTTCAATTCGACAGATTCCAGTCAGAACGCCCTCGGTTTCCCCCGATTGCGCCTGCGCCTGGGCAATCTTGGCGGCATAGCCCTCGAACTGCAGGCGATCCTCGCCGCGCAGGTCCTTCCAGAGCTCCTCAAAGCTGCCCTCGTCCGCAATCAGCTCAATGCGCCTGCGCGCGCCGATGCGAAGGTGGTGGCCACAGGACGGACAGACCGAGGCATTGCTCTCCAAGTCTGCGTCCGCGCACATCGCCTTGCACTTCGGGCAGGAGACGTAGAGCGCGTTCGGACTCTCCGGCTGCGCAGAGGTGTTCATCCCCGCGTCCTCCAGCTCGATGTTCGGACGGCGGAACAGATCTTTCTTCAGCATCGCTTACCTCCCATCCAGATACGCGGTGGTGTAGGTTCCGTCCTGAAAGCCGCGCTCGGCGATCAGATCGGACTGCATCCAGCCGGTGTGCTCCACGCCCTCGATGACCATCTCGCACAGCGCGGCCTGCATCTTGCGAATCGCCTCCGCGCGGGTCGGCGCATGCACGATCAGCTTGGCCACCATGGAGTCGTAGAAGGGCGGAATGACGTAATCCTGATAGAGCGCCGTGTCGAAGCGCACCATCGGGCCGCCCGGCACGTGCAAAAGCGTCACCTTGCCCGCGCAGGGGCGGAAGTTCTCCGCCGGGTTCTCGGCATTGATGCGGCACTCGATGGCGTGGCCGTGAAGCGTTACGTCCTCCTGCTTGAAGGGGATTTCCAGCCCAGCCGCCACGCGAATCTGCCACTTGACCAGGTCGATGCCGGTCACCATCTCCGTGACAGGATGCTCCACCTGAAGCCGCGTGTTCATCTCCATGAAGTAGAACTGCTTGTCCTCGGTGAGCAGGAACTCCACCGTACCCACGCCCTCGTAGCCCGCGGCCTTCGCAGCCCGCACGGCTGCGTCCAGCATTTTGGCCCGCAGCTTTGCATCCACCGCCGGGGACGGGCTCTCCTCGATCAGCTTCTGATGCAGGCGCTGCATGGAGCACTCGCGCTCGCCTAGCGTGATCACGTTGCCGTGGGCATCGCAGAGCAGCTGCACCTCGATGTGCTTGACGTTCAGCAGCAGCTTTTCCATGTAAACTTCGCCATCGCCAAAGGCACTCTCCGCCTCGGCCCTTGCGGACAGATAGGCGTTTTCAAGCTCCTCCTCAGCATCCACGCGGCGAATGCCGCGCCCGCCGCCTCCGGAGCGCGCCTTGATCAACAGTGGATAGCCGATGCGCTGCGCCTCGGCATGCAGCTGCTCCACGCTCTCCACCAGGTCGCAGCCCGGAACCACGGGCACGCCGGCCTCGCGCATGGTGCGCCGGGCCTCGTCCTTGTCGCCCATCCTGCGGATGATCTCAGCGGAGGGGCCGATGAACTTGATCTTGCAGCGCTCGCACAGCTCGGCAAAGCGCGGATTCTCTGATAACAGACCGTAGCCGGGATGGATGGCCTGCGCTCCGGTGACGATTGCTGCTGAAAGCACCGCCGGCATATTCAGATAACTGCCCGATGCGGGCGCGGAACCGATGCACACGCTCTCGTCCGCCAGGGCGACGTGCAGCGCGGTGCGGTCCGCCTCAGAAAAAACCGCCACCGTGGAAATGCCCATCTCCTTGCAGGCGCGAATCACGCGCACCGCAATCTCTCCACGGTTGGCAATCAGAATCTTGGGAAACAAATACAAGCCTCCTGTCGCTTAAACGTCGCCGAATTACGCCTGCGCAACGCTGTGCTGGGTAAGAATGAAGGACAATTCGCCGGACATGCACAGCTCGCCGTCCACGCAAGCCTCGCCGCGCACAACCAGCAGGTTGAGCTTCTGGCGGATCAGCTCCGAGCGCAGCTCCAGCGTATCGCCGGGGCGCACCATGCGGCGGAAGCGAACCTTGTCGATGCCCGCGTATAGGGCAATCTTGTTTTTCAGTTCCTCCTGGAACAGCATGCAGCTCGTCTGCGCGACGATCTCGCACTGCACCACGCCGGGCATCACCGGATTTCCGGGGAAGTGTCCATCGAAAAACCACTCGTCGCCGCGCGCATGATACTTACCATAGGCCGAGCCATCCTCGCCGAGCCAGGCTTCATCCAGCAGCAGCATGCTGCCGCGATGCGGCAGAATCTGCATGATCTCTTCACGATTCATTGCTTATTCTCTCCTAACACAGCTTGAACAGCGGCTGGCCGTACTCCACCACATCGCCGTTGTTCACGCAGACGTCCACGACCTCGCCGTCCTGATCGGCGGTCAGCTCGTTCATCAGCTTCATGGCCTCGATGATGCAGACCACGTCGCCCTTCTTCACCTTCTGGCCGATCTCCACGAAGGGCTTGGCGTCGGGCGAGGGCGAGGCGTAGAACACGCCCACCATCGGGCTCTTGATCTCGTGCACGCGGTTGAAGTCCACTCCGGACTCCTCGCGGACGACCGGGGCGGGCGCTTCGGATACCTGCACCGGCGCGGGCGCGGGAGCAGCCACGACGACCTCCCCGCGCGCGCACTCGATGCGGACTTTGCTGTCATTTTCGCTGATTTCCAGCGCGCTCAGGCCATTCTCGCGAACGATCTGGGCCAGTTCACGGATCTGACGGATGTTCATACGCACCTCCGCAGCGCGATGACCGCATTGTGTCCGCCGAAGCCGAGGGAAACGGACAGCGCCGCGTCCGCCTGAACCTCCAAGACCTCGTTGGGCACGTAGTTCAGGTCGCACTCCGGATCCGGCTCCTGGAGGTGGATGGTCGGGAAGATCACGCCGTTGGACAGGCTCAGCGCGCAGGCGATGCACTCGATGGCGCCCGCCGCGCCCAGCATGTGGCCGGTCATGGACTTGGTGGAACTGATCAGGGCGCCGCGCGCACGCTCCTCGCCCAGCGCCTTCTTGATGGCCATGGTCTCGATGGAGTCATTCAGGTGGGTGCCGGTGCCGTGGGCGTTGATGTAGAGCGTGCCCTCGGGGCAGTTCATCTCCTCGTAGGCCATGCGGATCGCACGCGCCCCACCCTCGCCGTCGGATGCCGGCGCGGTGATGTGGAACGCGTCGCAGGTGTTGCCGTAGCCCGCCAGCTCGGCGTAGATGTGCGCGCCGCGCTGAAGTGCATGCTCGTACTCCTCCAGCACCACGATGCCCGCGCCCTCGCCCATGACGAAGCCGCCGCGGCGCTTGTCGAAGGGCAGGGACGCCGCATCGGGATCGTCGGACTCGGTCAGCGCCTTGCAGTTGGCAAAGCCGCCCACCGCCAGCGCGTTGATGGAGGCCTCGCTGCCGCCCGCGATGATTGCGTCGGCGTAGCCATGATGGATCGCGCGATAGGCCTCGCCGATGGTGTTGGTGGAGGTGGCGCAGGCTGTCACCACCGGAAGGCTCGGGCCCTTGCAGCCGAAGCGGATGGCGATGTTGCCCGCAGCGATGTTGGCAATCATCATCGGCACAAACAGCGGGGAGATGCGGGACGGGCCACGCTTGTAGAGCTTGTCGCACTCCGTGAGGATGGTGCTGATGCCGCCGATGCCGCTGCCCACGTACACGCCCAGGCGCTCCGGCTCCACCTTGCCCTCAATGCCGCTGTCCGCAACCGCCTGAATGGCGGCCGCCATGGCATACTGGGTGAAGAGATCCATGCGCCGCGCGTCACCGCGGGAAATGCCGTGCTTTTCGGGGTCAAAGTCCTTGACCTCGGCAGCAACGGAGATCTTTGTGTCGGAGGAATCGAAGCGGGTGATCTTTCCGATGCCGCAGACGCCATTTTTCAGGCTCTCGAAGACCGACGCAATATCGCAGCCGATGGGCGAAATCGCGCCCATGCCGGTAATGACAACTCTGTTCATAGTACCTCCTGATGAAGCAATTCGATCCGTACGTTGCACAGAAGAAAACGCTTCTTATATATACATGCCGCCGTCCACCTTCAGGACGCAGCCGGTGATGTAGCTCGCCTCGTCGCTTGCCAGGAAGCGCACGGCATTGGCGACGTCCTCGGGACGGCCCATGCGGCCCATGGGAACCTGCTTTACGCCTGCGTTCAGCGCATCTTCGTTCATGGAGCGGGTCATGTCCGTCTCGATGAAGCCCGGTGCGACGGCGTTTACGGTGATGCCATGGGAAGCGACCTCCCGGGCGATGGTCTTGGTCAGTCCGATGAGGCCCGCCTTGCTGGAGGCGTAGTTGGCCTGACCGGGGTTGCCCATCATGCCCGATACGGAGGAGATGTTGATGATGCGGCCCGACCTGCGGCGCAGAAAGCCCGGCAGACAGGCGTGGATCATGTTGAACGCGCCGGTGAGGTTCGTATCCAGCACCGCGCGGAAGTTCTCGGCGCTCATGCGCATGGCCAGACCGTCGCGCACGATGCCGGCGTTGTTGACCAAGATGTCCGGAAGGCCCAGCTCGTCGCCGACCTGCTTGAAGGCCGCAGCGGCCTGGTTTTCATCGGACACGTCGCACTGCACGCAGATTGCGCGCACGCCCAGTCCCTGAAGCTGCTGAACGGTCTCCTCCGCAGCGTCCCTGCGGCCCGCGTAGAGCACCGCCACATCGCAGCCTGCCTCGGCGAGCTTCAGAGCGATGGCACGGCCGATCCCCCGGGAGCCTCCTGTAACCAGAGCAATCTTATCCTTCATGGACGATTTCCTCCCTCAGCTTTTCGATGTCCTCGCTCTTCTCCACGTTGAACACGCGTACAGATGCGTTGGTCTTGCGGATCAGGCCCGAGAGGGTCTTGCCCGCGCCCAGCTCAACGAAGGTATCCACGCCCGCAGCAATCATGTTTTCGATGGTCTGCTGCCAGCGCACCGGATTGCAGATCTGCCTGGTCAGCAGCTCAGCAGCGTTTTCGCCGTAGGGCTGCGCGTTCAGGTTGGCGTAGAGCGGAAGCTTCGTCGCATTGAGCGGGCGATACTTCAGGTACTCCGCCAGCTCTGCGGACGCGTCGCCCATCCAGGGGGTGTGGAACGCGCCGCCCACCTTCAGGCGCATCATGCGGCCGCGCGCAGCGATCACCTTCTCGGTCAGCGCGTCGAAGATCTCCGCCGCACAGGCGACCACGGTCTGGCCCGGGCAGTTGTAGTTGACCGGATAGGCCTGATTCGGGAATTCGCGGCAGATTTCCTCCACCTGCTCGGGAGTCAGGCGCAGCACAGCGCCCATCGCGCCGCTGACCTTCTCAGCACAGGCCTGCATGGCCTCACCGCGACGAACCACAAAGCGGAACGCGTCCTCCAGGGACATGGCTCCCGCAAAGCCCACCGCCGCAACCTCGCCCAGCGAGAAGCCGGCGCAGCAGTCCGCCTGCACACCGGCCTCCACCGCAGCGGCAGCGCAGGCGCTGTCCACGGCAAACAGGCAGGGCTGGGTGTTGATCGTCTTTGCCAGATCCTCTGCGCTTCCGTTGAAGCACATCTCCAACGTGCCGGGGCGGATGGCCTCCAGGCGGTCAAAGACCTCGCGGGCAGCCTTCGACTGCTCGTAGAGCTCCCTGCCCATGCCCGGAACCTGCGCGCCCTGGCCTGCAAATACAAATGCTACCGAACCCATTTGGTTCCCTCCGACAGCAGCTTCTCCGCCTCGGCGAACATCTCTCGGATTATCTCCGCAGCGGGCTGCTCCTTCTTGACGATTGCGGCGATCTGGCCGGCCATGATGGTGCCGCGCTCCATGTCGCCCTCGACGGCGGCCTTGCGCAGCGCACCTGCGCCGAACTTCTCGATCTCCTCGTTTGTGCGCGTGGAATCGTACTCCATCGCACCCATGTCCCGGGAGAAGGGGTTCTTCATGCAGCGCACCGGATGTCCCAGGCGCTTGCCGGTGACGACGGTGTCGATGTCACGCGCTGCCAGGATCTTCTTCTTGTAGTTGGGGTGCACCTGGCACTCCTCGGCGACGAGGAAGCGGGTGCCCACCTGCACGCCCTGCGCGCCCAGCATGAACGCTGCAGCCACGCCGCGGCCGTCGGCGATGCCGCCTGCGGCCAGCACGGGAACGTCCACCGCGTCCACGACCTGGGGGACCAGGGTCATGGTGGTCAGCTCGCCGACGTGACCGCCGGATTCGCAGCCCTCGGCGATGACCGCCGTCGCACCCTCGCGGGCGACGCGCTTGGCAATGGCCGTGGAGGGTACCACAGGAACCACCTTGATGCCCGCAGGAACCCATTCCTTCATGTAAATGCCGGGCAGACCGGCGCCGGTGGTCACGACGGGCACCTTTTCCTCCAGAAGAACCTTGGCGACCTCGGCTGCGTGGGGGCTCATCAGCATGACATTCACGCCGAAGGGCCTGTCCGTCAGCTCGCGGCAGGCGCGAATCTCCTGTCTCAGGTACTCGCCGGGCGCGTTCATCGCGGAGATGATGCCCAGTCCGCCCGCATTGGAAACTGCGGCGGCCAGCTTGTGCTCGCTCACCCAGGCCATGCCGCCCTGGAAGATCGGAAACTCGATTCCGAGCCGATCACAGATGTCGGTATGGATCATGCCTTCGCCTCGTCAATCTTGGCAACCAGAGCGCGCATGTCCTTGACCTCGGGATCCAACTCGATGCTGATGCCCATTTCGTCCTCGATCTGCATCACGAGATCCGCAACGTCCAGAGAGTCCAGGGCCAGATCTTCAAAGGTAGAGTCCATGGTGATGGTGGCAACGTCGATTCCCTTATAGTCGGCCAGCTTGGCAGCGATGGTTTCAAAAGTCATGATTGCTTCCTCCTAAAATTTCAGCTTGTTTGGTTGTATCTGGAAGGGAGTTAGTCCCTGGTCCATTCAAGTATGCATGCGCCGGTGGTCAGGCCCGCGCCGAAGGCGCTCATGGCCAGCAGGTCGCCCTTATGGAAGCGGCCCTTGCGGTTCTCCTCGTCCAGCAGAATCGGAATGCTGGCGGAGGAGGTGTTGCCGCGCACCGCGACGTTCGTCGGAAACTTCTCCTCCGGCTGCTTGAAGCGCGTGCGCACCGCGTCGATGATGCGCTTGTTGGCCTGGTGCAGCAGGAAGTAGCTGATCCCGTCGATGGAGACACCCTCGTCCTCGATGACCCCCTTAAGACCGGCAAAGGCGTGGGATACGGCGAACTTGTAGATTTCCGGGCCGTCCATGTACAGGCCCTGCATCTCCTCGCCGTGCTGCATGAAGGGGCTGTTGCCCGAGCGCGCGTTGAAGTAGAGCGGCGTGGCATTGCCGTCGCTGGTGAGGTTCGCGCGGAAGCGCGCCTCGCCGCCGTCGAGCACCACCGCACCCGCGCCGTCGCCAAACAGCACGCAGGTGGAGCGGTCGGTCCAGTTGGCGATGCGGCTCATGCTCTCGGCGCACACCACCAGCATGTGCTTGGCCTTGCCAGCCTTCATATACGCGTCGGCCAGATCCAGTGCATAGATGAAGCCGGAGCACGCGCCGTTGATGTCCACCGCAGGGCAATTCGCGCCGATCTCGTTTTGCAGAAGGCAGGCCAGCGACGGCGTGACCGTGTCCGCCTGCACGGTGGAGCAGAGGATGTAATCCACATCCGCAGCGGTGAGACCCGCATTCTCCAGCGCGTTCCGCGCCGCCTGCGCACCCAGCTGCAGGATCGTCTCGTCCGTCATGATCTGGCGCGAGCAGATGCCTGTGCGCGTGCGGATCCATTCGTCGCTGGTGTCCAGAAACTCCGTCAGGCGTTCATTCTCCAGCGTGAATGCCGGAACAGCGCTGCCCGTTCCCAGAATTCTCATTGTTATTCTTCCTTTCCGTCGACACATTCCCGAATGCTCTCGTCCATGAAGGCATTCATCTTTTTGAGGCCCGTGGCGATTGCCTCGCGCTCCGTGTCCGTCAGATCCTTGGTGATGGCCCGCACCATCTTTCGATGGAACAGCCTGTGCGCCACCTCCGCGCGCCTTCCCTGCTCGGTCAGCAGGATGCATACGCGGCGCGCATCCACGCCGGAGCGCGATTTGGTGATGAAGCCCTTGTGCTCGAGCCGCTTGACCATCGCCGTGACCGAGGGCGGCGTGATGTCCAGATCCTGTGCAAGATCTGTGATGGTCACGTCCTCCCCCTTGTGCTTGCCGATGCTCTCCAGCATGTGCATCTCGTGCAGGCTCAGTTCGCCGCTGCTCAGCTTGCGCAGCATGAGCTCCTCCACCTTGCAGATCGAGCGATAGGTTGTGGTCAGCATTTCATTGAATGCATGCAAGAAGGGATCCATCGTTCGGGCTCCTTTTTCTTTAGTTTGCCTAACAAATTATATTTCCCGTATATTGGTTTGTCAAGCATTTTTCGCAAAATGATCGTTATTTGTGCCGCGATTTCGTCCGCCTTCGGTCATGAAATGTAAATTTTCAGGCACCGGATTGCCGTGCAGACGGTTTTTCATGAAGAACGGGCCGCACGCTATGCGTGCGGCCCGCCTGCTATATGAGATTCGGTCATGGACCGTTCATTCAGGAGCTTGCGCTCCGGAATTACTTAAAGAGTGTGAAGTGGGAGAACACGCTCGCCAGGGTGTTGGCCACGGTGGACATGGTCTTGATGAAGATGTCCAGCGCAACGCCGACAACGTCCTTGCGCGTATCGCCCACGGTGTCGCCGGTGACCGCCGCCTTGTGCGCTGCGGAGCCCTTGCCATGACCCTCGAGGCTGCCGGATTCGATGTACTTTTTGGCGTTGTCGAAGGCGCCGCCGGAATTGCCCATGAACAGCGCGCGGGGAATCGCCACGATGGTCGCGCCCACCAGCAGGCCTCCGACGAACTCAACCCCGAAGAGGAAGCCGCCCGCGATGGGGATCAGCAGCGCCAGCACGCTGGGCAGCAGCATCTTTTTGAGCGCCTGCTTTGCAGCCATCTCGATGCAGCGGTTGTAGTCCGGACGAACCTTGCCCTCCAGCACGCCGGGAACGGACAGCTGGCGGTCACCCTCATCGGCCATCAGGCGGGCGGATTCGATGGTGTTGTCGGTCAGCAGTGCGGAGAAGTACTCGATCAGCGCGCCGCCGATGATGCCGCCGGCGATAACCACGAAGGAGGCGATGTTCAGCACCGGCTCCGCATTGACGGAGGTGTAGTTGCTGACGTAGGCCACGATCAGGGAGACGGTGGCGAAGGCTGCGGAGCCGATGGCGAAGCCCTTGCCGATGGCGGCGGTGGTATTGCCCACGGCGTCCAGCTTGTCGGTAATCGCGCGCACGTTCTCCGGCAGGTGGCAGGATTCCGCCAGGCCGCCGGCGTTGTCCGCGATGGGCCCGAAGGCGTCGATGGACACGGTTGCGCCCACGAAGGCCAGCATGCCCAGCGAGGACAGCGCGATGCCGTAGGTGCCGCAGAGCTTGCCGGAGAGGAACAGTGCAATGCCGATCACCAGCACCGGCAGCAGACAGGAGCGGGAGCCGATGGCATCGCCCTTGGTGATGACGAAGGCCTCGCCCTCGGTGGCGATCTCCGCAAGCTTGCGGGTGGGCTTGAAGTCGGTGCTGGTGTAGTACTCGGTGATGGAGCCGATGGCGATGCCGCTGACGATGCCCAGCACGCTGGACAGCCAGGGCGAGATCCAGCCGAGGCGGAAGCTGTCGTACAGCGGAACATTCTTAAACACGATCAACGCCGCGAAGAAGCCGATGACGATGGTCAGGCCCGCAGAGATCCAGGTGGCCAGATTCAGCTCCCGGGACGGATTGTCGCCCATTTTGCGCACGGAAGCGTAGCCCAGGCCCAGCAGACAGCCCAGCAGGCCGCCGCCCGCCAGCACGATCGGGAAGACGCAGGTCGCATTGAAGGTGGATTCGGTGATGGCAGCGTTTCCGCCGGAGACTGCGCCGTTGAAGATGGTCACGGCGATCATGATGGCTGCGGCCATGGTGGCCACGAAGCTCTCCAGCAGGTCGGAGCAGTTGCCGGCGATGTCGTTTACGTTGTCGCCGATGAAGTCCGCCACAACATTGGGCACGCGGCTGTCATCCTCGGGCATGTCGTGGCGGAGCTTCGCCAGGATGTCGGAGGAGATGTCCGCCGCCTTGGTGTAGTTGCCGCCCGCAACGCGGTTGAACATGGCCACCAGTGAGCAACCCAGGGAATATGTAGAGATGCGCATGATGGAGGGATTGCACTCCAGCTTGGCGATCAGTCCGCTGCCGACAGCGTCGATATCGATGCCGCGCCAGACGATCAGCACCAGGATCAGGCCCAGCATGCCGAAGGCCTGCACGCTCAGACCGCTGATGCTGCCGCCGCAGAGGGCGACCTTCACGGTTTCGCCGATGGACAGGGTCTCCCGGGCACGGTTGGCGGTGCGCACGTTCGCATAGGTTGCGCTGCGCATGCCTAGGATGCAGACGCAGCTGCTCATGCACGCGCCCAGCAGGAAGGTTACGCCGCTGGTCTTTTCCACAAAGAGCGTAAACACTGCGGCGACCAGGAGTACCACGACCGCAATGGTTTTGTATTCCGTCTTAAGGAAGGTCGATGCGCCGCTGCGGATGATGCCCGCCATTTCCACCATTTCCCGTGTTCCTTCCTTCATTTTGCGGATGCGGAAGTAGTTGAAGAAGATGTAGGCGATTGCAAGCACGATGACACAGAGTATGATGATCCACGCCATAGGTCTTTCCCTCCGTTTTCCTTTGTTTGCAGGCGTGTTTTTGCCATGCCCGCAGTTTCAGAGTTCTCTGGAAGTCCGCATTTTTTGCCGTCCGCGAAAATCCAAATCACAGTTATTGTACAGCAAAATGGCGCTAATTTTCCGGAAAGAAAGACGATTTCGCGTATGGAATCCGATAAGATGGGAGCGATCTATGATATAATGAATCAGGACATTTTTTCAGACGGGAGAAGGATGCACATGAAAGGATTGCCGTGGAGGCGGGTGCTTCGGGATGCGCTGGTGTCCGCCGGCTTCCTCGGGCTGGCGGTTCTGATTTCCGGGCTTCTCTCCCAGCTGCACAACGACAGCAACCCCTTCGCACCCTCGCTGTTCATCCTGGCGGTGGCACTGATCGCCCGCTTCACCAGCGGCTACGTCTGGGGCTTCATCGCCTCGGCGGTCAGCGTGATCTGCGTGAACTACATCTTCACCTACCCCTTTCTGGAGTTCAATTTCTCCATATCGGGCTATCCGCTGACCTTCGCCTGCATGCTGCTGGTGTCGGTGCTCATCAGCACGCTGACCACGCAGATCAAGAAGCAGGAGCAGCTGCGCTTCGAGATGGAACGGGAGAAGATGCGCGCAGACCTGTTGCGCTCGGTGTCCCACGACCTGCGCACGCCGCTGACCTCCATGCTGGGCGCAAGCTCGGTGCTGATGGAGGACGCGAATCTCAGCGATGCCGACCGCATGGATCTCGCCCGGGAGATCAACAAGGACGCGCGCTGGCTGGTGCGCATGACCGAGAACATCCTCTCCGTGACGAAGTTCAGCGGCGAGGGTGTGAAGCTCAAGAAGGAGGCGGAGGTCGTCGAGGAGGTGCTGGGCAGCGCCATCGGTAAGTTCCGCAAGAATTACGGCGAGATTCCCATCAGCGTGGACAAGCCGGACGAGATCCTGGTGACGGACATGGACGCCACGCTGATCGAGCAGGTGCTGATCAACCTGCTGGAGAACGCGGTGATGCACGGCAAGACCACCACGCGCATCGACGTGCGCATCGCACGGGAGCACCGACGCGTAAGCGTGACCGTGGAGGATGACGGCGCGGGCTTTGCGCCCCAGCAGCTCCCCCACGCCTTCGACGGGCAGAGCTCCGCTCGGGAGGGCGACCATCCGGACGGGCGGCGCAACATGGGCATCGGACTTTCCGCCTGCCGGGCGATTCTCCACGCCCACGGCGGCGACATCAAGGCATACAATCGAAAGAGCGGCGGCGCGGGGGTCAGCTTCTGGCTGCCGGATGAGGAGGATGCGTATGGCGAATGAGCTGCGCAGCAAGATCCTGATCGTGGAGGACGATCCTGGAATCTGCAAGTTCCTGAAACACACACTGGTCGCGGAAAACTACAATGTGATCCTGTGCGAGACGGGCAAGGATGCGCTGGAGATGATTTCCTCCCACTGTCCGGACTGCATCCTGCTGGATCTGGGCCTGCCGGACATGGACGGCAACCAGATCATCCGCAGTGTGCGCTCGTGGACGAGCACGCCCATCATCGTCATCTCCGCCCGCAGCATGGAGCAGGATAAGGCCGACGCGCTGGATCTGGGCGCGGACGACTATCTGACCAAGCCCTTCGGCAAGATTGAGCTGCTGGCCCGCATCCGCGCGGCAATCCGCCACACTCGCACAACGTCGCAGGACGAGGGCGTGGCGCTCAACGGCGTGTTCGAGGTGGGTGAGCTCAGGATCGACTACAACCGGCACCGGGTCTACCTCGCCGGACAGGACACCAACCTCACCCCCAACGAATTCCGCATCGTGGCGCTGCTGGGCAAGCACGCCGGTCAGGTCATCACCTACCGGGCCATGCTGCGCGAGCTATGGGGGCCGTCCGCGAACCGGGACAACAAGATTCTGCGCGTGCACATGGCCAGCATTCGCCGCAAGATCGAGCCCAATCCTGACGAGCCGCGCTACATCTTCACGGAGATCGGCGTAGGTTACCGCATGAGCAACGGCGAGGACTGAGCCAAATCGCAAAACACAGGGCACTCCCCTGCTAAGGGAGTACCCCGATTTGTGCTTTGGATTCGGTTTACTTGCACTTGTAGCTTGCGCACATGCTCTCGTCGCTGGCCTTGCCGCTGTGGCAGTTTGCACAGGGCTCTACCTGAATGCTGGACAGGGAGCAGTACTGCTGATCGTCGCAGTGGTATTCGCAGCTGTCGACGCGGCAGCGAATGGCATTGTTTGCCTGCTTGTGACTCATGTTCACTCACCTCATTCATTGTTCTACCGTTACCGGCGAGCTTAACATGCCCGTTTGCCGCCGCCTTTATGCGCACGGTCGACAGATTCTGGAAAACGCGCGCTACTGCATCCGGCGCTCCAGCTGTTCAAGCGCCGCCTTCAGCTGCGCGTCGTTCTCTGGATCGGGCACGCCCGTGAGGTTATAATAGCCCTCCGGTGTCTCCACGACAAAGTCCGGTGAAACGCCCGTGCCGTGGATGCAGCGCCCGGACGGCGTGTAGTAGGTGGCCGAGGTGTACTGCATGCCCGCGCCGTCGTTTTCAAAGACCAGCAGCGACTGAACAATGCCCTTGCCGTAGCTGCGCGCTCCGACGAGCGCACCCCGGTCAAAGTCCTGCACCGCCGCCGCCAGGATCTCCGACGCGCTGGCAGACATGCCGTTGATCAGCACCACGATTGGTATGTCCCAGTATTCCTCGTCCGAGCTGTACGTGATGCGCTCGCCCGCGCGGTTCTCCACGTACACCACCGTGCCCTCCGGCAGCAGCAGGTCGGTGATTTCCACGACGTGGGTCAGAAGTCCGCCGGGATTGTTGCGCAAATCCACCACCAGTCCCCGCACACCGGCACTCTGCATCTCTTCCATGGCCGCGCAGAATCCCTCCACATCATCGCCGCTGAACTGGTAGATCTCAATATAGCCGATGTTGCCCTCCAGCACGGCGCTGTTGACGTTCGAGACGTGCACGTCGCCCCGGATCAGCGTAAGCTTGAGCAGCTCGCCCTCCCGGCGCAGCTGAAGCTCCACCGCGCTGCCATCCTCGCCGCGCATGCGGTCCACCGCATCGCTGAGCTCCTCCACGCTGCCGCCGCTGACCGGCACGCCGTCCACAGCCACGATCCGGTCGCCCGCCTGTGCGCCCGCAGCGTCCGCCGGGCCGCCTTCGTACACGCGGATGATTTCGATCTCGCCGTCCGCGTTGTTCTGCACCAGGATTCCCAGACCGCTGTAAACCCCCTCGCTCTGCGCGTCGTGGCGCTGCAGCTCATCCGGCGTGTAATAGAAGGTGTACGGATCCTCCAGCGCGGCCATCATGCCCCGGATCGCGCCCTCAATCAGCGCATCCTCATCCACCTCCTGATAGTAATCCTCCACCAGCGTGCTGCGAATGGCCTCCAGCCGCGCATAGCGGGAGAGCGTCTCCCCCACCCTGCCGACCCTGCCCGAGAGCAGCAGCACCGTGGTCGCGCCCGCGGTGCAGGCGATCACAAGTACCCACATCAGTGCCAGCAGCAGCGCGTTTCTTTTTCTCATGCCCGCCTCCTTGATTTTTTGGTGTTCATGTTATGGAAAACGCGGCGGCCTGACTGGCCGTCGCGTCCGGTCTTTCCTATGGATTCTATGTTCTCCGATTCCGGCGGATTACAGCCGGTTCTTGCGGGGCGTGGTATTCTTTCCCAGCAGCATCATCATCTTGAAGGTGACCGCATCGTCAAAGTTGCGCAGATCCAGGCCGATGGCGCGCTGCACCTTCTCCAGGCGATACACCAGCGTATTGCGGTGGATGTAGAGCTTGCGCGCGGTCTCGGACAGGTTCAGACTGTTATCAAAGAAGGCTTCGATGGTGTGCACCATCTCGTCGTTGAACAGGCGCGCCGTCTTGCGATTGAAGATCATGGAATTGTAGCTGCTGCACATGTCGGTGGGCACGTCGCTGAGGAAGCGCTCCAGCAGCAGGTTGCGGTACACGAACACGTTGCGGTTGCTGTGGTAGACGCGGCCGACATTGATGGCACTGCGGGCCTCCTCATAGGCCTCCGGAATGCTGACGAGATCGTCGCGCGGGTTGGAGATACCGACGTACACCGCCGTGCCGTTCTCCGTGAGGAAGCTCATCTCAATGGCCTTGGCATACTCCTCCAGCTCGGCGAAGTTGACCTCCTCGTCCACGCCCTTGAGCATGGCCAGGGAGTGGCGGCCAACCTCTGCCAGCAGATCGCCCTCGTCGTCCTTACTGTCGCTGAGAATCTGCATGGCGGCCTCGGCCTCGATATCCACGAAGTAGAAGTACAGCACGCAGCGCTTCTTCTCCACCGGAATGTTGTGCTCGGCGGCGAGCGCCTCGAACTCGGCGCTCTCGATTTCGCCGCGCAGCATCAGCCGCAGGGACTGCTCGCAACTGGTGTGGCTCATATCCTCGCGCAGGATCAGGTTGATCAGCTCCGCACAGAGCACAGCACATTTTTTGATTTCTTCGCTGTCGCCCTGCAGGCAGATATAGATCGGCTGCTCCTCGGAGGTGCCGATCAGCGTCACGCCGCCGTAGATCAGCGGCATGGTGGGATTGGTGCGCATCGGTTCGGGCAGATTGAACACGCGCTGATCGCCTTCCGGCAGAATCACATTGCCGTTGGCGTCCAGCAGCAGCACGGAAAGGTCGATCATATCCAGAATGCGGGCAATTTTGATGGTAATTCGATGATCCAGATACATAATTTCCACTTGCCTTTCTGTGTAGATTGACGAAAATAACCTCAACACAGCTCGAATTATATTCCGGTTTGTGCAAACCGTCAAGCAAATTCCTGTTTCATTTGGGAATATCTTGTAAATTTCGGGTCAAAAAACGTTTTTTTATTCCATGTTTGCTTCGCAAGCTAATCTACGTCTCCCCAACAAAAAACCGCCCCATACGGAGCGGTTCTGATGGATAAATTACTTTACGGCCGCCTTTGCCTTCTCAGCCAAGGCTGCGAACGCTGCGGGATCGGAGATGGCCAGCTCGGAGAGCACCTTGCGGTTGATGTCCACGCCGGCGACCTTCAGGCCGTTCATCATCTTGGAATAGGACAGGCCGTTGATGCGGGCCGCCGCGTTGATGCGGGCGATCCACAGGCGACGGAAGTCGCGCTTCTTCTGCTTGCGGCCGATATATGCATAACGCAGGGAACGGCGAACCTGTTCGCTGGCTGCACGATACTGCTTGCTCTTCGCGCCAAAGTAACCCTTGGCGAGCTTCATTACCTTACGCTTTTTCTTCTGTGCGTTCACCGCACGCTTAACTCTTGCCATTCTTGATTCGCCTCCTTACTTGTACGGGATCAGTTTCTTCATGGTCGCGCCTTCGGTCTTGGTCAGATAGGCGGCCTTGCGCAGGTTACGGGTGCGCTTGGTGGGCTTCTTGGTCAGAATGTGACGCTTGAAGGCCTGCGCATGCTTCACCTTACCGGATTTGGTCAGATTGAAGCGCTTCGCAGCGCCCTTATGGGTTTTCTGCTTGGGCATGGGGGTTTCCTCCTCTCATCTGTGGCTATGCGTTAATTCGCATCCTTGGGGGCAATGAACATCGACATGTTGCGGCCTTCGATCATCGGCTGTTTGTCAATTGTTCCATAGTCCTTGATTCGCTCCGCAAAGTCGCGCATGACCTCGCGTCCGATTTCGGAGTGCGTGATCTGGCGACCACGGAAGCGGATCGTTACCTTTACCTTGTTGCCATCCTGAAGGAATTTGATGGCGTTCTTCACGCGAACGTCGATATCGTGATCCTCGATGGTAGCGGAAAGGCGCACCTCTTTAACCTCAATGACCTTCTGATTCTTGCGAATCTCACGCTCACGCTTGGACTGCTCGAAGCGGTACTTGCCGTAGTCCATGAGCTTGCAGACCGGCGGTTTGGCCTGCGGCGCGATCTTGACCAGGTCGAGCTGCTGCTCGTCAGCCAGGTTCAAAGCCTGCCGGATGGGCATTACGCCCAGCTGTTCGCCGTTCTGATCCACGACGCGCACCTCGCGGTCGCGAATCTCCTCGTTAATCATGAGATCGTTAATAAGGATGCACCTCCCATAAAAGTTCAGGTAATGAAAAAGAGCAGCGCGCAGCGCCACTCTTCAAACACCCATGCAGGGTAATTTTCATAGGAACCGATGCATTGTTCACGCACGGTGAGAAGTGGACGCTTCTGCTTACTGGATTATTATAGCATGCTCTCCCCGTCCACGCAAGGAGATTTTGCGTTAAGTTTTGCCTCAACTGCGAATCCTCCCCACCAGGCTGAAGATGAGGAAGGCGCACAGGTTGACCAGCACGATGCCCGCGCCCGCCGGGATCGAATACAGGCAGGAGAGCATGATGCCGATGACGAAGCACACCACGGAGATCACCGCCGAGGAGACGAGCACGTGGCGGAAGCGGGAGAACAAGCGCATGGAGGTCAGCGCCGGGAAGATGATCAGGCTGGAGATCAGCATGGTGCCCATCATGCGCATGCCGATGACGATGGTCACTGCCGTGAGGATGGCGATGAGCATGTTGTACAGTCCCGCAGGCGTCCCCGTGGCACGGGCGAAGGGCTCGTCGAAGGTCACGGCGAATATCCGGTTGCAGAACAGCACGAACAGCACCAACACTACCACGGACAGACTGACCGACAGGATCACATCCGCCGAGCTCATGGCCAGTATGCTGCCGAACATGTAGTTCATCACGTCTACGTTCATGCCGCTGGTGAGGGACGTGACCAGCACGCCCACCGCCAGCGCGCCGGTGGACAAAAGCGCGATGGCCGCGTCGCCCCGGATGCTGCTGCCCTCGTTGAGCCGAAGGATCAGAAATGCCAATGCGATGACCACTACCAGCGTGAACGGAAGCGGAGACGCGGAGATCGCGCCGCACAACCCCGCGATGCTCTCGCGCAGCCCCTGCGGCAGGAAATCTGGCAGGGATTGGGCCGTCACAAAGCCCAGCGAGGCCGCGATGGACAGCGCGCCGAAGCCCACGTGGGACAGGCCGTCGCCGATCATGGAATAGCGCTTGAGCACCAGGGTCACGCCCAGCAGCGCCGCGCACAGCGACACCAGCACGCCGACGATCAGCGCGCGCTGGATGAAGCGGTATTGCAGGTAGAGTCCCGCCTCCTGAACCGCCGCTGCCAGCGCAGGGAAATTGAATGCAACCAGCAGCGCGACGATCACGATCAGCGCAGCCAGCGTGATCGCCGCGGCGCGCCTGCCGCGCTGGCCCTTCGCCGGCGCAGCGAGCAGGCTCTCCAGGAATCTGCCCATCACTCCACCATCCCTTCCATGCGCTGCCGCCGGTATTCCTCAATGGAACCGCAGAAGCTCACGCCGCGATCCACCACCAGCACCTTGTTGGCGTCCGCCATCGAGCCGTGCAGGTCGTGGGACACCATCACGACGCTAACCCCGTGCTCCCGATTGAGCTGGCGGATCAGACCGTAGAGCTCCTGCGTGGAGCCCGGATCCAGGCCGGTCACGGGCTCGTCCAGCAGCAGCAGGGCGTCCGTGGCGCACAGCGCGCGCGCCAGCAGCACGCGCTGCTGCTGACCGCCGGAGAGCGTGCGGTAGGATTTGTCGCTCAATTTCTCAATGTCCAGCAGCGCCATCTTCTCGTGGGCCTTGCGCTGGAGATTCTTTCCATAGAAGAAGCGCGATCCAAGCTGATTGATGCAACCGGAGAGCACGACCTCCTCCACGGAGGCCGGAAAATCCCGCTGCACAGCCGTCTGCTGGGGCAGGTAGCCGATCTGGTTGCGCTTCAGACCATCGCCGTAGCGCACCGTTCCGGCGCAGGGATGCACCAGACCCAGCATGGCACGCATCAGCGTGGACTTGCCGGAGCCGTTCTCGCCGATGAGAACCATGTAGTCGCCGCGGTTCACCTGGTAGCTGACGTGCTCCACGGCGGGAACGCCCTCAAAGGCGATGGTCACATCCAGCAGGGTGATCAGAGCCATGCTCCGCGCCTCCTTTCTGTTCCGACGCGCAGCGCGCGCAGATCCCCACGAGGATGGTCTCCCGGGGATCGACCTGAAAATTGTGTTCCGTTCGGATGTGCTGCGCCAGCGAATTCATCAAATCGCAGTTGACATGGTAGAGCTTACCGCAGCTCTTGCACATCATGTGAAAGTGTGCGTCGCACTCGGAGCTGTCGGCGATATGCTGGTACTGCATCACGCCCTGGGCGCTCTGGTACTTGCGCACCCTGCCCTGCTCGGCAAGCTGCTCCAGAAAGCGGTACACGGTGGTGCGGCCGATCTTTTCGCCGTGCTCCTCCATTTCAAAGACCAACTCGTCCACGGAGTAGTGCTCCAGGTCGTGCTGCTTGAGGAACGCGAGCATCTCGCGCTTCTGCCGCGTGTTGTACTCCCCGCGCATGTCAGTTCAGTCCCTCCTGAAGCGCCGCGATGTTGCGCTGCATCAAGCTTACATAGGTCTCGCCCGCAGTGAAATCGCTCTCCGTCACGTTCTGCATGGAGTAGAAGGTGCGCACCTGCGCGCCCGTCTCGGCGGAGATGGCCTGCGCGGTCCGCCCGTTGCTCAGCTCCAGCACGTAGATCACCGGAATTCCATCGGAAACAACGCGGTCGATCAGCGCGGCAATGGTCTTTGCGCTGGGTTCGCTCTCCGAAGAGCAGGACGGGAACGCCGCGCACCAGTCCAGACCGTACTCCCTTGCGAAGTACAGCAGCGGAAAGCGATCCGCAAAGATCAGCTCCCGGCGCGCGGCGTTCGTCACGACCTCGCGAATCTGCACGTCGAGTTCCTCGATTTCCGAGATATAGGTCGAAGCGTTCTCGCGATAGAGCGCCTCGCTCTCCGGATCGATTTCGCACAGCGCGTCCGCCATCGAGTTCACCATGGCGCAGGCGTTGACCGGGGACGTCCAGATGTGCTCGTCGTACTCGTGCTCGTCGTGATGTTCATCCTCCGCACCGTGGTCATGCTCCGCCTCGACGCCTTCCACACAGTCGAAAAAGCGCAGGGTCTGAGGCGCGCTGCTGCCGAAGGAGCTGAGAATATCCGTAACCCATGCGTCGCTCTCGCCGCCTACATAAGCGAAGAGATCGCATTCCGCCAGCGACAGGATATCCGACGGCGTGGGCTCAAAGGAGTGCACCTCCGCGCCGGGCTTGATCAGCAGCTGGATCTCCGCCCGATCTCCCGCAACGGCGCGCGCAATGTCGTAGCAGGGAAAGCTGGTGCAGACGATGCTGCGCTTCTCCTCCTCCGCATGCGCCGTTCCCAGCGCGCAGACGGTCAGCGCAAGCAGCAGTGCGGTGCAAATGAGGGTTTTGAGCTTCCGCATGGATTGTCTCTCCTAAAATCGATTTTGAAATTCAATTCCGATTTCATATTATAATGCCCCATGCGGCGCTTGTCAATTCATTCTCCCGCATTCATCGGAAAAACTTATGTGAATTGTGCATGAGAAAGGAGCTCCGCAAATGCGGAGCTCCCGAACAGATCAACCCAGGATAATTCCAATGATGATGGTGATGACAAGCAGCGCTGCCACGACGCCGACGATGATGTCCATCGTGCGAAGGGAGACGTGAATCTTGTCATACAAGCGGCCGCGGCTGCGGTAGGTTCGGGCGAACTTCTCGTCACCCGTCTCCTCCAACAGCTTTTCCTGAAAGGCAGCCTTCGAAGAAGGCTGGGCCTTCTGCGCGGCGCTCTCCATCTCGGCACGGGCGCGCCGACTGGAACGATCCAGTCCATCGTGGAAGAATGCCATCTTACTTCTTCGCGATGTACTTGCGCACATCGATGGCAACTGCCAGGATGATGATCAAACCACGGACAACGTACTGCAGATAGGGGTTGACGCCCAGGAACTGCAGAGAGTAGTTGATGGCCTGCAGGATGATCGCGCCGATGACGACACCCTGAATGGTACCGACGCCGCCAGAGAAGGAGACGCCGCCGACGACGACTGCGGAAATCGCGTCGGTCTCATAGTTGATACCGGTGTTCGCGCCAACGGAGGTGATACGCGCAGCCTCCAGGAACGCGGAGGTACCGTAGAGGATACCGGCGATCAGGTAAACCAGCATGATGGTCTTTGCAACGTTGACGCCGGAGACGGCAGCCGCTTCGGTGTTGCCGCCGACAGCGAACATGTTCTTGCCCAGGCGGGTCTTGTTCCATACGAACCACATGATGATCGCGATGATCAGGAAGTAGATCACGACCAGCGGGATCTTCAGGCTACCGATGGTCAGATTGCCCGCCGCAAAATTCAGGAAGTTCTGATCAAAGGTGGACAGCGCCTGCGCGGTACCGGAGGGCTGGGACTCGATGAACAGGCAGTTGCAGCCGAAGGCGATCAGTTGCGTGCCCAGCGTGATGATGAACGCATGCAGGTGCAGCTTGGCGACGCCGAAGCCGTTGATCAATGAGAAGATCACCGCAACGCCGATGGAGGCAAGCAGCGGCACGAACAGCGGAAGCTGCTGGGTCATCTGCGGGAACATGCGGGAGGAGTAGGTCACGGACTGCACCAGAGCTGCGGTCACAGCTGCGGAGAGACCCAGCACGCGGCCGATGGAAAGGTCGGTACCGGCCAGCACGATCAGGCCCGCGCAGCCCAGAGCCAGAATACCCTTGGTGGAAGCCTGCTTCAGGATGTTCAGGATGTTGACCGGATCCAGGAAGTTGGGCTTCACCAGGCAGACGACAACCAGAATGGCAATCAGGATGATGTACAGGGCGTAATTCAGGAAGAACTCGCCAACCTTCGCAGCCTTCGGGCTGACCTTGAAGCCGCCCTTCTTGCCCTTCTTGGAGTCATCCATCAACTGGATGAACAGAACCGCGCCGCCAGCAATGATCAGCACGATGCCAATCCACAGGAACATGATGGCATTGTTGAACAGGGTGGTGGAGAAGCCTGCGTTGGTCTTCAGGTTTTCAAAGCCCTTCTTGAAGAGCTCAATCATCGGGGTATCGGCCTTCAGCGCCTCAACCTCGGCCTCGCTGCAGCCCAGCGCCTCGGTGACGGACTTCATCAGGATTTCAGCCTGGATGGCCTCCTCCTGCGCGTCGTCCTTCTTGATGGCCTCGGCCTCTTCCTCGGTCACACCCTGCGTCTCCATGACGTAGGAGACGAAGGTATCCTTCTTCTTGGACTTGGTCAGCAGCTCGTCGAACACGACGCGGTCGGAAACAACCGCCTCTACCTCAGCAGCATCCAGGCCAAGGCTCTTGGTCAGGTACTTCGTGTAGGTATCCGCGCTCAGGCCGCGCTGGATTTCGGTGATGCTGTCCGTGTCAAGGATGTAATTGATGGTGTCGGGCTTCTTGCATCCGAGCATCGTGGTCGCATCATTGTAGATGCCCTGGCCCTTCTGACCCAGCACAACGCAGACGATACCGGCGATGACCAGCACAACTGCGATCAACGCAGCGACCAGCCGCTTGGTATTTTTCATAGTCTATTCCCTCTTTCAGAGCAGATTTTGAAGTTCAACTGTTCTTTTCCTTAGACGTACTTCGCAGCGAGCGCGAGGATGGTTTCCTGTTCACCCGGAACGCCGCCGAAATCCTTGCCTCTTTCGACGATGCCCGCCAGCTTGCCGTTGGACATGACCAGGATGCGGTCGCAAATGCCGATCAGCTCCGGCATTTCGGAAGAAACCATCATGACGCCCTTTCCCTCGCTTGCCAGCTTCAGGATCAGCTGATAGATTTCATACTTCGCACCGACGTCGATGCCTCGGGTGGGCTCGTCCAGCAGCAGCACCTCCGGGTTGGTCAGCAGCCAGCGACCGATGATGACCTTCTGCTGGTTGCCGCCGGAGAGTGACTTGATCAGCGTGCGCGCATTGGGAGTCTTGACGCGCATGGACTCGATCACCCACTTGGTATCCTTGCTCATCTTCCGGTTGGAGAGCAGCAGCTTGCCGTAAGCGCGGATATTGGCGATGGTGGAGTTGAAGTTGATGCTCGCCAGCGGGAAGATACCGGTCGCGCGGCGCTCCTCCGTCAGCAGCGCAAAGCCGTTGCGCTGGGCCTCGAAGGCGGAGGCGTTGTCCACGACCTTGCCGTTGAGCGTGATTTCACCGGACTCGCGGGTGAAATAGCCGAATATGGTATTCAGCAGCTCGGTACGGCGGGAACCAACCAGGCCGGCCACGCCCAGAACCTCGCCCTTGCGCAGCTCGAAGCTGACGTCGTGGCAGGTGGGCTCGTACTTGCCCGTGAGGTTTTTGACAGTCATCAGCACATCGCCGGGCGTGTTCGTCTTGGGCGGGAAGCGGTTGTCAAAGGAACGATTGACCATCAGGCGAATGATCTCATCCGTCGTCAGCTCCGCCGCCTGCCGGGTCGCGACCCATTGGCCGTCTCGCATGATGGTGACATCATGGGAGATGCGCAGGATCTCGTCCATCTTATGAGAGATGTAGATGATGCCTACGCCCTGCGCGGTGAGCTTCTCGATGATCTTGAACAGATGCTCAACTTCGTTCTCAGTCAGAGAGGAAGTGGGCTCGTCGAGCACCAGGATTTTTGCATTATAAGAAACCGCCTTGGCAATTTCAATCATCTGTCGCTGGGATACCGACAGATTGCCGATGATCGAACGCGGATCGACGTCGATCTCAAGATCCTTAAACACTTCCTGGGTATCGCGATACATCTTGCGACTATCGACAAAGCCATTCTTGATCGGGAATCTGCCAAGCCAGACATTTTCCATTACATTGCGGCGCAGAACCTGGTTCAGCTCCTGGTGAACCATGGCGACGCCATTATCGAGCGCATTGCGGGGGTTGGTAAAGGCGACCTCTTCCCCATTGACCTTAATTGTGCCTTCATCCTTCGTATAGATGCCAAACAGGCATTTCATCAGCGTGGACTTGCCCGCGCCGTTTTCGCCCATCAGGGCATGAACGGTACCGGGACGCAGCTTCAGCTGTGCATGATCCAAAGCCTTGACGCCCGGAAACTGCTTGACAATACCTTCCATCTCAAGCAGATAGGTGGATTGCTGCATTCTAATCACCGCACTTTTTCGTCTGAATTATGAAGATGAGGCGCTGGAAAGCCTGCGCTTCCAGGCGCCTCATCCATAGCCGGTTTACAAACCGGCTGCTATCAAATCATTCTAAGGTCTGAATTATTCGACCTCGGTGATCTTGGCGTAGGGGATACGGACGGAGTAGCCGTCAGCAGCATACTCGTAATCGGTGCCGTCCAGCCAAGTGCCGTTATCGAGGTAGTTCAGGGCGATCATCACGTTGGCATAGCCCATCGCGTCGCCGTCCTGCTTGACGGTAGCGGTCATCTTGCCGGCCTTGATGGCTTCCAGAGCAGATGCGGTCGCGTCAACGCCGATGACGATGATGGACGGATCGCCCTCGTTGCCGGTGTTGTAGCCGAACGCGTTCATGGCGGCGACAACGCCGGTGCCCATGTCGTCGTTGTTAACGAACACGACTTCGATGTTGCCCTCGGTTGCGGTCCAGGTGGGAGTCATCTTCTCCTGCGCCTGAGCGGTATCCCAGTTGGCAACGATGATGTACTCGTCCAGAGCGGGATCGAGCGGCACGCCCTGTGCAACTGCGGTCTCCTCGGAGTACTGGGTGCGGGCGATCGCTTCGGGGTTGTTGGGCTCGCCCATGAACTCTACGAACTGAACCTTGCCATCGCCGTTGACATCGATGGAAGCGGGATCAGCTGCCCACATCTCGGCCAGAATTTCGCCCTGCATGTCGCCAGCCTCGCGCGGGGTGGTGCCGATGAAGATGGAGCCGGAGTCGACGACGACGGACTGCACGGTCTCAGCGGAGGGCTCCTTGTTGTAGAACAGGAAGGGGATGCCCGCCTCGGTGAACATGTCAACCAGCTGCTGGCCGGAAGCGACCTCAGCCAGGTTGATGATCACGAAGTCCGGCTTCTCGCCGACCAGCATGGTGGCCTGCTCAACCTGCTTCGCCATATCGTCGGCAGCGTCATACATGGTGAACTTAATGTTGTACTCACCTTCCTCGTTCAGCTCGTCAACGGTTTCCTGCATCGCCTGACGCACGGAAGATCCGTAGGTGTCATCATACTTCCAGATCAGAGCGCGGATGTCGTACTCCTTGACTTCCTCGGCGAAAGCGCCGACAGCAGACAGAGCCAATACAAGTGCCAACAGAACTACCAGAATTTTCTTCATAGATAAATTCCTCCTTGTTATTTTGTTATTCCAGGGGCCTTAGCCTCCGTATAACCTCCGTTGAACGATGCGGCAACGACGCCGCCGGGGCGCGCATTTCGGGAAAATCAACGCACTCCTTCACCAAACGCACATAATGCTATGTAAATATTCTAGCGCATGTCATCATAATTGTCAAGGGAATGCGAATATTTGCGTAAAAAAAGATACTTACGGCGCAATATTTTTGCCTAAATTGACATTTTGCCGCAGAAATGCAGCTGTTTCAACTGCACCTACCATTCCAGACTTCAGTCTGTTTTTCTTCGCAAAGCCCGTCCTCAATACAGACTTCAGTCCGTTTTGTGCCAATTGCGCGCCGCAGCAACGTATGCGCTTGAAAAAAACGTCAGGAATAGCCGCGCGCCATCCGGCCCATTCTAAGCGCGACCGACCGGCAGGGAGTGAAAAAGATGCAGAATCAGAATTCCACGCTTCTAAGCAAAAGCCTGACCATATTGGGCGATCAGATGCAGCATGAATTCGTCGCCTGCAAAAAGGCCGCGTTTTATGCCAACAGCTTCAGTGATCCGCAGCTTCAGGCGGTCGCGAATCAGCTGGCCACAGATCACCGCCAGCGCTTCGACCGGCTGTTCAACTATCTCAACAGCCACGCCTGAGGCACCCTCGCCCACGGAGAAGGAGGAAGTCAGATGAACAACACTGCAACGGGATCCTGTACCCTTACCGATCAGGATCGCATGGAGGATCTGCTCGCACAGGAGAAATACCTGATCGACGGATACTCCACCTTTATCCCTGAAGCAGCCTGTCCGGAACTCAGACAGGTCTTGTGCGACAATCTCAACGGCTGCTTCAACAACCAGTACGCCGTCTTTGACAAGATGAGCCAGCTCGGTTGGTATCCCACAAAGAGCGCTCCACAGGCGGACATCGACGAAGCGATGCAGAAGTCTGCGCAGCTCAGGCAGCAGCTGGGCTAACCAGCGCCTTCCGGGGCAAACCCGGTTCAGAATAGAAAACGCCGGCCGGTCGGCAGCCCGAATTCGAGAGATTCGGGCTGTCTTGCTTTTTTCCTATAGAAGAAAAGCTGCGCATCATCGCCATCCGCATTCCGGGCCCTTTTCATGAAATGCATATGGACTTTTGCAAGTTAGCTGTGCTATAATACATTCATATTCTTATACGGAGGGTGATCGTCATGGGAAAGTTTATTCAGGAATTCAAGGAGTTTGCGTTTAAGGGCAACGTCATCGACATGGCCGTCGGCGTTGTTATCGGTTCCGCATTTACTGGAATCGTCACCAGTGTCGTCAATGATCTCTTCACGCCCCTCATCGCAAAGCTGACCGGCAGCGTAGACTTCACCGCGCTCTCGATTCCGCTCGGCGAGGGCGCGGAGGCCCCCACCATTGCGCTGGGCAGTTTCATTCAGGCAGTCATCAATTTCTTCCTGATCGCAATCTGCGTGTTCGCCTTCGTGAAGTTCGTGAACAAGCTGCGCAAGCCCAAGCCCGTTGCAGCCGCGAAGCCGCCGCGCCTCTGCCCCTTCTGCAAGAGCGAAATCGCCGACGACGCAACGCGCTGCCCGCACTGCACTTCCCAGCTGAACTGATTGCTTTTATCAAATGTGAAGCGCAACGAAAGCTGCAATTCCTGCAAGCACGTTTGCTTCTGACCGTCATGAGCCGGAAAACGGAGCGTCGCGAGGGCGCTCCGTTTTCATACAGGAGGAAGGCATATGCGCCGCCGATTCGCAAACAAGATCAATCTGCAAAAAATCACAGGCTTTGCCATCGCCGTCAATGCGGTGCAGATTGCCTGTGCCCTCGCCATACTGCTCTACGCCATCTTCAATCAGAATTTCACCATCCCGGAGAGCGCCGAGATCGCGCTGGTGGCGTTCGCTGCGGCGCTGGTGATCTGGGGCGCGGTCGTGGACATCCGCGACGCGATCGTCACCCGCAGGGTGGAGGATCAGCGCCGGATGCTGGAGGAGGCCTACCGCCAACTGGAGGATCTGAACCGCACGTTGCGCGCCCAGCGCCACGATTTCAAGAACCACCTCCAGGTTGTGTACAGTCTGACCGAGATGGCCGCCTACGACGATGTGCAGGAGTACGTGCAGCGCATCTATGAGGACGTGCAATCCGTGGGCAGCCACATCCGAACCTCCGTTCCGGCGGTGAACGCGCTGATCTCTGCCAAGGCGGCCGACTGTGCTGAGCGCGGCATTACCTTCCACAGCGACATCCAGTCCCAGTGGGATCAGGTGCAGATTCCCGGCTGGGAGATGTGCCGCATACTGGGCAATCTGGTGGACAACGCCATGGATGCTGTGCTCGAACAGAAGGATCGGGAGCCCTGGGTGCGGGTGTACATCGGCGAGGACATCCGCTGCTGGAAGCTGGAGGTGTCCAACAACGGCCCCGAAATTCCCGCATCCCGGCGGCGCGACATCTTCCAGCCCGGCTTCACCACGAAATCCGCCGGTCACGGAAACGGCCTGAGCATCGTGTCGGATCTGCTGGAAAAGTACAACGGCGAAATGCGCCTGACAAGCGACGCGGAGGTCACGCGCTTCTCCTGCAGCTTTCCCAAGTGCGTGGCCAAGGTCTGAAGCGCAACAACGCATCAAATATAGACATACAGAGAATCGGGGAGCAGGCGCTGGGCCTGTCTCCCCGATTCTCTGCTTTTCCTATTTTGCTTTTCCGTTGGATTTGGCAATCTCCCGCAGGATCGCATTGACAATCGCGATCGTCACCGGAATGCCGCCCTTCTTGCCGCGAACGACGATGGACGTCAGATCGCTGTCAATCAGCCGTTCCTTGAGCTGCACTACGCTTGCAAAGCCTGTCGAGGCTGCCAGCACGCACACATCGCTCATCGGTTCGTGCTGCCTGCGGCGGATCATCCGATTGATGGCCGCAGGCGCGCTGCCCACCACCATCAGCTTGGGCCCGTTGATTGCAAGTCCATAATCCACGGCGATTTCGGCGCGGGTAATGCGCCGCTGCTCCGCCAGGGAAATCACCTGCGGTTCATCGATAAAGCAGGCGATCTTCGCACCCTTGTTTCCCATCAGATTGACATCAATTCCGTTGGCGACGAGGGTCGTATCGGTGATAATTGTGCCGCCCATCTCGATCAGGCGCTTGATGTGCGTCAGAGCCGTTGGGCTGAAGTAAATGCTTTGGGCCAGCGTAGCGTCATTGGTCTCATGCTCTATATCCGCAAATATGGAGGATAGCTCCTGCGTCATATAGGGCATCCCAACATTATGACGGCTTCCATCGCCCGGTGTTCTACGAATCAATCGTTTACACTCCTCATAATCTGTTTTGCAACCGTTTTCAAATTTAATTAAGTGAATGAATACCCATGTATTATCATATTAAACAATTCTTGCCAAAAAGTCAAGATACAAAGTCACAAAATACAATATTTAACCTCGTTCTAATTTTAAACTCTTCTAATTTCAATACAAGAACGCGATTTATGTCAGATTTCCGTTAATAAATTCCGTTAATTTATAAATGCATAAAAAATTCGATATGCAGGCGCATTGCTGCGGGTTCCCTGGATGCGCAGGGCCCATGAAAGAAACAGACGTTGAAGGCGTGAACCATTCAACGTCGCGCGCCCTCTCAGGTTCCCCCGATCGGACATTATTGATATTGCTGTGCGGGCCGCACGATGGCGCAGCCGGTTTCCCTGTCGAAGCCCTCCAGAATCAGCAGCGAATTTGCGCCCTTCACACGCTTCTCCTGAGGCGTTGCGGTGGCGATCATCACGCACACGCCGACGACCTCCGCCTGGAACTCGCGCATCATGTCCACCATGCCCTGAAGGGTTCCGCCGCCCTTCATGAAGTCGTCCACGATCAGCGCCCTCTGACCGGGGTTGACCGCGCGGCGGGCCAGCGCCATGGTCTCGATGCGCTCGTTTCCGCCGCCCGCGATGTAGTTGATCTTCACGGCGGAGCCCTCGTAGGCGCGGCTATCGCGGCGGGCGATGACCAGCGGCACGTCCAGCATGCGCGCAGTCATCAGCGCGATGGGAATACCCTTGGTCTCCATGGTAAGCACGAAATCCGGGGCCTTGTCGTAGTACTGCATGGCGAGGATTTCCCCCAGCGACTGGGCCGTGACGGACTCTGCGGTTACGTCGGAGGTGTACAGGAAGCCGCCGGGCAGCATTCTGCCAGGCTCCTGGAGGCGCTTGGCCAGCGCGCCGAGCACCCTGCGGCAGCGCTCCATGCTGGGCATGGCGCGATAGCGCACGCCGCCCGCAGCGCCGGCCACAGTCTCGATCAGACCCAGGTCAAACTGGCGAAAGGAGGCGCTGACCAGATCGATGTCCTCGCTGATGGTGGACTTCGCAGCGCCGAACATGTCGCAGAATTCGCCCAGCGTGTGAATGCGGTTGGGCGTATCCGTCAAAATGCGCGTCATCGCTCCGAGGCGTTCGTTGCGCTTAATCTTATCCATGCGTCCCTCTCCCATTTCCGAATAATTCTCTATTTTCAAATGATTATAATTCGGAAATGTTAGCTTTCTGCGTTCTTCCGTGTGAAATCCGCGCGCATACGAATTTTTAACGTGAAAAGGGGCGCAATTCCGCCGTTGGACTTGCAGTCAGTGGGGAATTCCGATATAATAGATACTGATGGAGTATGTTTCGGCGCTTTTTATGCGCCCGCATGCGCCGATACCACATATTTCGGAGATGTTAAAAGCATGGTTGAAAAAATCCACAGCTTTCAGGGGCGGCACGTCCACTTTATCGGCGTCGGCGGCAGCTCGATGTCCGGCCTTGCGGGCCTGCTGCAGCAGGAGGGTTACATCGTCAGCGGCTCGGACAAAACCCGCTCCCACAAGACCGACCACCTTGCGGAGCAGGGCATCGAGATTCACATCGGCCACGACGCGCAGAACGTGCACGGCGCGGACGTAATCGTCTACTCCGCCGCGATCTCCCCCGAAAATGTCGAACGTTCGGAAGCTGCGCGCCTGGGCATCCCCCAGATCGAGCGCTGCGACCTGATCGGCCAGCTGATGGCAGGCAACCGCTTCGCCGTTGGCGTCAGCGGTACCCACGGCAAGACCACCACAACCTCTATGCTGGCCCAGTGCTTCCTCTCCGCCGGAGCCGATCCCACGATTCACATCGGCGGCGAGCTGGATTTCATCGGCGGCAGCACCCGGCAGGGCGACGGCAACGACTTCCTCTGCGAGGCCTGCGAGTTCCGGGAGAGCTTTCTGCACTTCCAGCCCACGGTGGCCGTGATTACCAACATCGACGAGGATCACCTGGATTACTATCGGGACATCGATCACATCGAGTCTGCCTTCCGGAAGTTTGCGGATCTGCTGCCGGAGGACGGCTGGTGCGTGGCCTGGGGTGACGATCCCCGCGCACGCAGGGTGTGTCTGGAGAGCCGCTGCAACCACCTGACCTACGGCGTCGGCGCGGACAACGACCTGGTGGCGGAGAACCTCGTCTACGACGAGCTGGGCCGCGCGAGCTTCGACGCGGTGCTCCACGGCGAAAACCTCGGCCACTTCCACGTGGGCGTTGCCAGCGAGGCCAACATGCTGGATGCGCTGGCGGTCATCGGCGTGTGCCGAATCCGGGGCCTGAATCTTACAAAGGTCGCCGAGGCGCTCTCCGGCTTCATCGGCGCGCACCGCCGCTTTGAGTGCACCAGCGTGACCGACGGCGTGAAGTGCTACACCGACTACGGCCACAACCCCGCTGAGATCAAGAACGCGCTGAAGATCGCCAAGCTCCAGCCCCACGGCGAGCTCTGGTCGGTGTTCCAGCCCCACACCTACTCCCGCACCCGCACGCTGTTTACGCAGTTCCTGGAGACCTTCGATCTGGCGGATCACGTGCTGGTGACGGACATCTGCGCGGCCCGCGAGACCGACCCCGGCGACATTCACGCCCGCATGTTCATCGAGCCGCTGCGTGCGCGGGGCCTGGACGCGGTACTCACGCCCAGCTTTGACGATGCGGAGGCCTATCTGCGCGCCCACTGGCACGAGGGCGACCTGATGATCAGCCACGGCTGCGGCGACATCGACCTGCTGAATGAGCAGATCGCCGCCCACGGCGACACCCAGCGATGATACCGGAGGGATATAATTTGAAGAGATTTCTGTGCCTGCTGCTGTGCGCAATGTTGATTTGCACGTTCTGCGCCTGCGGCAAGAGCGACAAGCCGGATGCGGCCGCGACGCAGGAGGCGAACTTTGCGCCCGAAACCACGGCGGTAGCCGGAAGCGGACTTGCGCAGGCCATCGCGTCGGTCGAGGATGACGGCGACAAACAGACCGCGCCGGACGAAGCGCAGGATGTGCAGCCCGCCATCCAGAACGAACCTGTGGCCCAGGACGTTGCCATTGACACACCCGTCAGCAACGATGCAACCGACGGTGCTGCACAGGCGGCGGATACGCCGGAACCCACTGCCGAGCCTGCCGCCGCGCAGCCCTTCGCCACGGCCACCCCCCAGCCCAACACCGCCATCAGCGGCTACGCCGAGGTAGTCGGCACCGGCCTGGGCTTCCGTTTCAGCCATCCGCAGGGTTGGCAGAACATTCCGGGAAAGTCCACGGTCTGTTTCATGCAGCCGACGGATAACGGAACGGTCTACCCCGCCCGCGTGACGGTGACCATGAAGAAGCTCTCCCACGCGGGCAATGAAACCCGTCTGCAGGAGCAGATGGTCTCCTTTGTGGAGGTGCTTCAGGAGCAGTACGACGAGAAGACCTTCGAGGTGGACACCAATCTGGACACCGAGACCGGCTTCATGGGCGGCAAGCGCTCCTATGCTACCACCTATCTCGCCTACGACGGCGATCAGGAGATCAAGGGCTACATCGCCATGACCTACTTCGACAAGTACGTGTTCTGCTTCCACTTCCAGTGCGCCTACGAGGATTACGCCGCCTTTGAGCCCGCCATTCGCCACATGCGCGATTCCGTGAAGCCGGACGAGGACAGCCTCAGTTCATAAATCCAGCATTCGGCGCTCCGAAAACAACGGAGTGCCATTTTATCTGAAACAACAGGAGCCACCCGAATGGATGGCTCCTGTCATATATGAAAATTGCGAGCGGCGTCTGTAAGCCGAGTTCTGTATTGGACGATCATCTGTCTAGGCTCCAGGTTGCCATGGAGCTCAAGCGATTACCCGAAAGCGTGACGGGCCGCCACATATGCTTTCCTATCAATCTTGCACCGGGTGGGGTTTACAGAGCGGACAAGTCGCCATGCCGCTGGTGAGCTCTTACCTCGCCTTTCCACCCTTGCGTTCCCTTGCGGGAATTCGCGGTATATCTCTGTTGCACTTTCCTTGGAGTCGCCTCCACCGGCAGTTAACCGGCACCCTGCCCTGCGGTGCTCGGACTTTCCTCAGACATCAAGCCTGCGATCGTCTGGCGCCCTCGCAATTCATATCAAATTATTCTTGCGGTCAGTCCTCCGCGTAGAGGATGCGGCCGCAGTTGTCGCAGGTGACCAGCTTGCCCTGCTCCTTGATGGCCAGCAGGGTTGCGCTGGGCAGAGACATGAAGCATCCGCTGCACTGGCCGTCGATGAGCTTGGCCATGGGCGGCGTGCAGTGCTGCTTGATGGTGCGATACTTCTCCAGCAGATCTGCTTCGATCTTCCCGGATTCCTGCTCGGTTCTGGCGCGCATCTCCTTCAGCGTGGCGGTGTCCTGCTTGAACTCCACGTCGTATTCCTTCTTGAGCTGATCGAACTCCTGCTTGGTCTTGGCTGCGCGCACGCGAATCTCGCGCTGCTGGCGATCCTTGACCTCCGCATCCTTGCGCATCTTGCTCAGCTCCTGCTCGTAGCGCGTCAGGTTGTCCATCAGCTTCTGCACGGGCTCCATGCGCGCGTTGGCCTCCTCTTCGGACGTGGGAGGATTGCTCTCGAGCTCTTCCATCAGGCCGGTGAGCACCTTCTGCAGGCGCTCCGCGTCGTCGCGCACGGCCTCCAGGCGGTCCGCCATGGCCGCCACGTCGCTCTCCAGCTTCTTCATATTGTTCTGCTGATCCATCAGAAAATTGCGCTGCTTGAGCAGCTTCTGGCGCTTTTCAGACTGGCGAATCTTTGCCTCGAACCTGTCGGCTTCCATATCCACCTGCATGAACTGCCACAATTTTTCCAACTGCATAATTCATCCTCCAATTCTACCGGAACATCTCCGCTTCACTCACATGCACTCGTACATTCCATTTTACACCATCCGGGCCGATTTGTAAAGCACCGGCCAGCATGGAAATTGCGGGCAGCTCCGTGGCCGCATGTCCGGCCTCCAGCACGCACATGCCCTCCGAATAGGCGTCCCATGCCTTGTGATGGGCAATCTCGCCGGTCAGGTAGACGTCCGCGCCGAGCTGACGCGCCTGCGGTGCAAAGTCACCGCCAGCGCCGCCCAGCAGAGCCACGCGCGCGATCCTTCTTTCGTCCTCGCCGTAGCAGCGAATCGGGCCGCCCAGAACCTTCTCCGCATGGCGGCGGAACTCCCCCAGCGTGGGAATTCCGGTGATGCCGATACGCATGCCCTCCTCGTGCGCCTGCACGTCGTGCAGTCCCAGCGCCGCCGCAAGCGCGTCGTTCACGCCTGGCACGGCGTTGTCAAAGTTCGTGTGCGCGGCGATCAGGCCGATGCCGCTGCGCACGAGGCCGCAGAGCAGCCTGCCCTCCGCGTCGTCCTCCCGCAGGTTCTTCCGTCCGCGGAACAGGATCGGATGGTGGGTGACGATCAGCTGCGCCTTCTTCTCAATCGCCTCGCGGAGCACGCCATCGTTCAGATCCAGCGCGCAGAGGACGCCCTCCACCGGCTGATCCGAGCTGCCGGCGAGAATTCCGGCATTGTCCCACTCCTCCTGGAGCGCAAAGGGCGCAAATTCATCGATCCTGCGATAGACCTCGCCGATGGTCACAGACATGCTTCCACTTCCTCCCACAGGTTGATCTCCTGCCGCAATTCCTCAATGTTTTTCGCATCGCCGCCCTGCTGCGCGCCGGACAGCGCCTTGCGCACAACCCGCAGCCGGAACGCGGCGTAGTCCGCCAGCAGCGGCGGCCTGCGCTCCAGCAGCACCGGCCCAGCCTCCGCCTGAAGGTCATTGAGCCGCTGCTCACCTTCGACGGCGACAAGAATGGGATAGATCCTGCGGCCGTCGCGCACCAGATCCTCGTCCACGATCCGCCAGCCGCTTTTGTTCAGCCTGCGCCGCAGCGACGCAAGCGCCACGTTGGGCTGCAGAACCAGACGCGCGCCGTGCAAGCGGCCCGCGCTCTGCTCCACGATGGACGCGATGGTCTCGCCACCCATGCCCGCGATCACTGCCGCGTCCACGGGGCAATCGATGGCCAGCGCGCCGTCACCGACGCAAAAGCCGGTGCGATCCTCCAGATCCATCAGCGCGATCAGCTTTCTGGCCTTGGAGAGGGACGCTCCCGAGATGTCCGTCAGCACCACGCGCCGACACTGTCCGCTCTGCAACAAAAACGCGCCGAGCCTGCCGTGGTCGCTGCCGATGTCGGCACAGCATTCGCATGTGCCGACCATCTCAGCGATTCTGGACAGGCGCGGATCGAGCGATATACGCTTATCGCACAGCATCAGTCGATGGAATCCTTCAGCTTGCGGGAGCGGCTGGGATGGCGCAGCTTGCGCAGCGCCTTCGCCTCGATCTGACGGATGCGCTCGCGTGTAACCTTGAACTCCTTGCCGACCTCCTCCAGCGTGCGCGCGCGGCCATCCTCCAGGCCGAAGCGCAGCTTCAGAACCATCTCCTCCCGGGGCGTAAGCGTGGAGAGCACGCTCATCAGCTGCTCCTTGAGCAGCGTGAAGGCGGCGGCCTCCGCAGGTGCGGGCGCGTCGTCGTCCGGGATAAAGTCGCCCAGATGGCTGTCCTCCTCCTCGCCGATGGGCGTCTCCAGGGAGACAGGCTCCTGGGCGATCTTGATGATCTCCCGCACCTTGTCCTCCGGGATGCCCATCTCCGCCGCGATTTCCTCCGGCTGCGGCTCGCGACCATACTCCTGAAGGAGCTGGCGCGACACGCGAATCAGCTTGTTGATGGTCTCCACCATGTGCACCGGAATGCGGATGGTGCGCGCCTGATCCGCGATGGCGCGGGTGATGGCCTGGCGAATCCACCAGGTCGCGTAGGTGGAGAACTTGTAGCCCTTGCGGTAGTCGAACTTCTCCACCGCCTTGATCAGACCCAGATTGCCCTCCTGAATCAAATCCAGAAACAGCATGCCGCGGCCCACATAGCGCTTTGCGATGGACACGACCAGGCGCAGGTTGGCCTCGCAGAGGCGCTTCTTGGCCTCCTCGTCGCCCTCCTCCATGCGCTGGGCGAGCTCGATCTCCTCGTCCGCCGTCAGAAGCGGCACCTTGCCGATCTCCTTGAGGTACATGCGCACCGGATCGTCGATGGAGATGCCCTCGGGCACGGAGATGTCGATCTCCTCTTCCACCGGCTCCGCGTTCAGCTCGGCCTCCGGAATGGCCTCATCCTTGATGACCTCGATATTCAAACCGCTGAGCGTATCCAGAATGCGATCAAACTGCTCGCTGTCCAGCTCAATGTCGCCCAGCAACTCCACGATTTCCTTGTAGGTGAGCACACCCTTGGATTTTCCGGCCTCGATCAACTCGCTGATGCGCGCCTTCATCGTCTCAACGTTTGCTGCCGTCTTGTTCAAAATGGGCCACTCCTTTCGACCGGGTCAGTCCTCCAAAGCCTCCATTATGGCTTGCATTTGTGTATACAGTTCCTGCTTCCGCGCGGAATCTGCGGTTTTGATCTCGTCTTCAATCTTCGCCATGCGAGAGCGCAGGCGACTCTGGCCTATGGTGCGCAGGCTCGTCTGCGCCAGATTCATGCGATCCTCGTGCTCGGCGGGCAGCGGCGAATAATTGAGCGCCTGCATCGCAGCACTGCGCTCGTTTTCGTCCTCGATGGTCTCGACGAAGGCCGCCGCCGACCTGCCCTCCAGCAGCCACTGGGCTGCCCTTCGGTGCACGTCCACGGAGAAGTCCTCCGCCTTGACGGTCTCCGGCGGAATCGATCCGTCGGCCAGCAGCGTGAGCAGCACCCGCTCCGCGAGGCAGGCCTCGTCCGGGCGATCCTTCTGCACCGGTCTGGGCCGGTTATCCCGGGTCACGCCCGGCTTTTCCGCCGTCACGCCGATCTGCCTGAGCAGAATCTCACGGTCGTAGCCGGTCTGGTTGACCAGCCGCCGGAGGTGGTTCTCCATCTCCACCGGGTTTTTGACCTTTTTGAGAATCTCGCAGCAACGCAGGGCGTACTGCGTCATGCCGTCCTGGGTGTTCAGATCCAGATCGTCCGCCGCGCGCAGCATGCGGTACTCCGCAGCGTCGTAGCGCGTCAGTTTTTCAAAGCCCTGAAGTCCCTTGTCTCGCACGAAATCGTCCGGATCCTGGCCGTTGGGATAGTCGATCACCCGCGCCGTGAGACCGTCGATCTCGTCGAAGATCTCCAGCGCGCGCAGGGCGGCCTTGCGCCCCGCCGAATCGCCGTCGTAGCTGATCCACACCTCCGGAACATAGCGCTTGATCAGCCGCGCCTGCTCCTGTGTCAGCGCCGTGCCCAGCGTGGCCACCACGCCGCGCACGCCGTACTTGCGCAGGGAAACCGTGTCCATGTAGCCCTCAACCAGCACCATGTGCCCCACATCGCGCTCTTTTCGCGCAAAATTCAGGGCATACAGGCCCTGACGCTTGTTGAATACGGGCGTATCCGGTGTGTTGAGATACTTGGGCTGGACATCCCCCATGGCCCGACCGCCGAAGCCCAGCACCTTGCCCTGGGCGTTGATGATCGGGAAGATGGCCCGGCCGCGAAACATGTCGTAGAACCTTCCGTCGCGCTCCACCGCCAGCCCCGCCTTCTTTAGAAGCGGCGCTTCAAAGCCCTGCTCCTCCAGATGGCGGATCAGATTGTCCCAGCCGTGCGGCGACGCGCCGAGTCCGAAGCGGCGAATGTCCGCATCGTTCAGCCCGCGCTTGTAGAGGTAGTTGAGTGCCTCCGAACCCTCGTCCGTCCACAGCATAGAATGAAAATAGCGGGCGGCAATTACGTTTGCTTCGTAAATGCGCTCTCGCTCCTGGGCGTTGATGGACGTCGATTTTTCCTTTGCGCTGGGCTCCGGGAGCGCCATGTGCGCGCGCTCCGCGAGATGCTTGACCGCCTCCTGGAATTCCATCCGCTCCATTTCCATCACAAAGTTGATGACTGTGCCGCCCTTGTGACAGCCGAAGCAGTAGTAAAGCTGCGATTCGGCATCCACGGAGAAGGAGGGCGTCTTTTCATTGTGAAACGGACAGCAACCCCAGAACCGCCGGCCCTTCTGTTTCAGAGGAACATATTCCGACACGATTTCCTCCAGGCTGACCCGCGAACGCAGCTCATCCAGAAATGCATCTGAAAACCTTGACATCTGCTCCCCCGATCCTTCCGTCCGGCGCAAGCTTATCTATTCGCCAGACAAATCCCTTTTCCTGCTTCCCACCGACAATTAACAACAAATTTCGGCAAGAAGCGTCCCATATGCGATGGTATGAATCCACTTCACAGAGACGCTGTATATAATTACAACATCGTGCCTCCGAATTCCTTCTATTTAAAAAAATTTTCGTCTCTTTGCACCGACAATTCCCTCCGAACCCATTTTTTTCCGGCGCATAGGATGCAGCATGACCGTATACCAGCCTGATTCGGAGGGATTGCCATGTCCATTACGGTATGTAAGTTCGGCGGAAGCTC
>SFNY01000104.1 GCA_004554085.1 Clostridiales bacterium
TCCAACGGCTCCAGATTCAGATCAATGCTCACTTCGTCGTCACCTCCGGCATAATCACAAAGTTGTTCAGGTTCTTGACCACGTATCTGCCGCTGCCCGTGATGGTGGGCCATACGGTGTAGCGCTTGCCCTCCGCCGTGGTGAGCTGCACGTCCGCGCTGTACCGGCCCACATCAAGCTCCGCCGTGTCGGCGTGGCTGAACACGATGCGCCTGCTCCCCGGCAGCGCGTCGACCTGGAGCAGCGCCGGACTCTGTGCGCTGGGCAGTGCGCGCACCGTCAGCGTCAGCACGTCCGTACCCTGCAATTCATACTCCGTGCCGCCCTCCGTGGCGATGCTGGAAACCTCCAGCACCGCGTCATCGCCCTTGGTGATGTAGATCACGTCTGATTCGATATAGAAGCCCATGTCATCCCTCCTCTTTACGTCAGCTTTCCGAACGCCGCCCAGTTAAAGCCAAACACAACCGCAGCCGAACCGCCGTTTGCAATCCGCGCGGTGAAGCCTGTTGTGCTCACGCTCTGAATCGCCACATTGCAGCGCCCCAGATAATAGCTGTCGGATTCGCTCACGATGTTGGCCACAACCACCGGAGCCTCTTTGTATGCGCGGGCAAAGACCACATCCACCGTCGCCGTTTTGCTGTTGGCCACGCTCTGCGCCGCGCTGCTGCCCGTCTGTATGCCCAGCAGTGTAAGCAAATCGCCGTTCCCGTCTCCGATCTGTGCGATGCCGCCGTAGAGATAGGCCGGATAATTGCACTCGAAGCGCCTGTCCGCGCTGGTCGCGTTGCTGTACATCCCCACCGCAACGCCCGAATTGTTCTGCGGAATGTGAATCGGCGTGTGGCTCATGCTCACCGAAACGCCGCTCACCTGCGCAACTTCCTCGCCCGCCGTGAACGTCAGCCGGAAATAGTAATTGCTGCCCACGCTGAATTCACCGCGTACGGAGATCGTATAGCCGTCGAGGTAATACTGAAGCAGGCTTGCGCTCGACGCCATTGTGATGCTGGTCACGCCCGACGAAAAGTCGGCCTTTGTCGAGTATTCCAGCACCAGCTTCGGGCTGTCGTTCAGGCCGGAGGTGTCGTTCATCGCAAGCTTGATCGTGGCGTACACCGTCGTGCTGAGCTGCGATTCCGTCACGCCGTCCTCGGAGCGAAAGCATTTGAACGTGGTAATCTGCGGACGGTAGTCGGTAAACGGCGCGGTGGAGCCGGTGATGGTGATGGTATCGTCGTAGTAGCCGTCACGGAAGGTCGGTTCCCCGTGGCCGCTGCTGGTGTAGGCCGTGATGGACACGGTGCGCCTGATGATCAGCGTTCCGGCCTTCCACGCCGCCACCGCCGCATTGGATTCCGCCTGCGTCCAGTCCGAGAAGGTGCAGGTCATGTAGTTCTCCGCCGCAGGGCCTGTTCCGTGGCACTTGCACGTCCCCGTGCCGGAGGTCTTGATGACCGCGCCGGTGGAGCTGTTGATCAGCTGATCGTAGCCGGAGAGCGTCACGCTCTGGTATTTGCCGCCGCAGCTGCACCAGATGCCGTCCCTTCGCGCGAGCTCCGAGATCGTCCTGTACTGGTTTGCGTCGTAGGGAAATACCGCCGCAATGTCGCGCTGTGCATCGTTGTCCTTGTTGCTGCCCGAAGGCGTGGCTGTTATGGTATAGGTCGCCATGATTCCCTCCCTTTAGCTTTGCACCGCCTGAATCACGATGCCGCCCACGCTGGGCGTGCGGATCTCCATGTTCCCGAAACGGTGGTAGTCTGGTGCGATGGTGCTGACCCTGCTGTCGCCGATCACGAAGTGAATCTCGCCGGATTGCAGCAGCAGCTCGCTGTCGCTCTGGCTGTCACCGACATGCAGGCCCTCCAGGTCCAGCCGCACGCGTCGCTCCAGCTTTTCGGTCGCTGCACCCGCCTCCGCCCTTGCCGATTCCGCCGCCAGCTCCACCTGCCCAAGGATCGCCTCGATCTCCTGTGTGTCGCTGACCGTGTCCCAGCCGCTGGCCGTGTAATCCGACGGCACCGTGTCGCCGGAGGTGACGGTGAACAGCGTGCTGGCTTCATTGGTCGCGCTGGCGCTCACGTCCTTGACGTACTTCAGCACGATCTCTGCGCCCTCAGCGATGGAGCCGGAGTAGCGCTGCGCGCTGGCGCTGGTGCCGGAGACCGCGTTCAGAACCGTAGTTCCCGCAACGGTCAGTGTGATCTTGTCGAAGTTGGTCTCGGTGTAGTACGCGCCGGTGATGGTAACGCTGCTCAACGCGCGAACGGCCTTCAGCGTGATGGTCGCCGTGGAGCTGTTTACGCCGATGTTTCCGGGTGCAAGATTCACACCCGCGCTGGAATTTGCCGAGAGCGCCCAGCCGGACGTGCCGGAACCGTTGGAAATCGTGAAGTATGCGTCGATGGTACTCAGTGAAAACGCGCTTCCAGCAATGCTGTACTCGCGGTCGGTGGACACGTCCAGGCCCCGCCAGCGCCGGATTACCGTGGGTGAAACGCCGGTGTCGATCCACAGCTTGCCCTCTGCAAGCGGCGCTGCAGGCGGTGTGTTCCCGGTATAGATGTCCAGGCTGTCCAGATTTGCGATGTCCTCCGCGTTCTGGTTCACCTGCCCGACGATCATCTCAATGGACTTATCCCCGTAGATTTTGCTGGTGTAGAGCGCGTCCACAAATGCGCTCTGGGCGAACAGCTCCGCCACGTCGATGCGCGCCGCGTCGATCTTGTTGATCAGTGCATAGGTCGCCAGCAGGTTTGATGTGTTCAGGTTCGCCGCCGTGATGTTCGTCTCCAGAATCACACGCCCGCCGCTGGTCTCTCCGGCTGTGATCTCGCCCGAGCTGACCGTGGCCTTGGTTGCGGACACGTTGCCGTTTTCGTCCACGTCGATGGTGTAGTAGTTCCCGTCGCTGGCCTTGATGCACAGGTTGCCGATGGTCGCGCCCACCATCTGGGCGTACTCCACGGCGAGGTTCTTGATGAACACCTGCCCGGCAACGCCATACTCAAGGTTCATCGCCTCGGCTACAAGGTGTTGAATTGTGGCCTTATCGAAGGTTGCCGATCCCGCGATAAGAACGTTTATTCGTGCAAGTTCCGCCGCCAATTCATCTGTATCAATGCTTTCGGCGACAATGGTTTTAATTTTTGCAGTAACAGCTTCGATAACCACTGCGTCCAGTGTTCCGGTTTGGATATGATCCGCAGTGATTGCTCCGGCCGCGATTTTTTCAGCAGTAACACATCCAGCTTGCAGAATTTCCGTGTTTATCGTATCTGCTTGCATGTGAATTGTGCTGATAATATCAGTCTTAAGAGCTGAACCCCCGATTGTTCCATTGGCAATTTTACTTCCGCTTATGCCACTTGGGATCTGCCAACTCGTGATACCCGTATTCGCAAGTGTTACTCCGACTTGGCCAATTGTTACCGCATTCATTCGATCGAGAATACAGTCCCATTCGATTTCGACGATTCTTGCTGTTACGTCAATGTTCAGATCCGGATGCTGAACGATAATATAATGTATCTCCGAGATTGACGAACTCGACGCTCATGGAAACTTTCGGCTCACAGCAACCGTCCTCGAACATTTTGTATGCCTGGGCGGTCATGCGCTCTCTTGCGATTGCTTCAGTGATTTTTCCGCCTTTTTCGTCTTTATCACCGACTTTGCAGTTGTCGCATTTCAATTCATAGACGTGAGGAGTTGGATAGTCGTAGCTTTTTAGAGAAGCACCATTCTCCGCATGTGCTTTGTAATCTTCATAGTCGATATATTTCTTATCGTCCGAAAGATATAGATTTTGTCCATCTTTTGTTTCACCGATCGGAACAATGCGAGTGATGATTTCGTCCGTACTAGATTCAAAATTGATTCCAGTCATGTTTTTCCCGATTTGAATCCTTACGCCTCGATTC
>SFNY01000105.1 GCA_004554085.1 Clostridiales bacterium
CTGGAACGAATCCGACCTCGGTTCGATTCAGATCTACCTCGAGCGCGTGTATGGGCTGTACACGCCGAGCAAGCTGAAGGGCATCCTGCTGGCGATCGCCGCCGAGCGCAGCTACCATCCCATCCGCGACTACCTTGAAGCGCTGCCCGAATGGGACGGCGTGCCCCGCGTGGAGACGCTGTTCATCGACTATCTGGGCAGTCCCGACACGCTGTACATTCGGGCCATCGCGCGCAAGATGATGGTTGCCGCCGTCGCCCGCATCTACGAGCCGGGGGTCAAGTTCGACAGCGTGGTCGTGCTCAACGGCCCCCAGGGCATGGGCAAGAGCTCGTTCTTTGCCAAGCTGGGCGGCAAATGGTTCTCCGACAGCCTGACCATCAGCGACATGAAGGACAAGGCGGCTCCGGAGAAGCTGCAGGGCTACTGGATCCTGGAGCTGGGCGAGCTGGCGGGCCTCAAGAAGATGGACGTGGAGACGGTCAAGGCCTTCATCACCCGTCAGGACGACAAGTTCCGCCACTCCTACGGCTACAGCGTGGAGGATCATCCCCGGCAGTGCATCATCGTGGGCAGCACCAACAACGGCGACGGCTTCCTGCGCGACGTTACAGGCAACCGGCGCTTCTGGCCGGTTACCTGCACCACGAACTCGCCGCACCGCCCGTGGGAGGTGGAGAGCATCGTGCCCCAGCTTTGGGCGGAGGCGCAGGTGCTGTACCGCACGGGCGAACAGCTGTACCTCTCGCCCGAGGAGGAGAAGCAGGCCGGCATGGAGCAGACGGCGGCACTGGAGAGCGACGTCCGCGAGGGAATGATCGCGGAGTATCTGGACAAGCTGCTGCCGGAGGACTGGGACAGGATGGATCTTTCCGAGCGTCGCGGCTTCCTGCGCGGTGATCCGTTCACCGGCGGCAATCGCGTCGGCACGGTGCAGCGGACGACCGTGTGTGCTGTCGAGATCTGGGCAGAGTGCTTCGGCAAGGACCCCTCCGCCATCCGGAGAAGCGACACCTACGACATCTTCGGCATGCTGCTGAAGATCGGCGGCTGGGAGAAGTACAGCGGGAACAAGAATGCTTCGCTGAAGCGCGGCTTCTATGGAACGCAGCGTTGCTTCGTCCGAACCGGGGGGATGCCTGCCGCTTGCGATTCCGGGAACGCAACGTGATCCTGAAATACCATCTGCGGTAGCAATCGAAGCGGCAACGGCGTCGCAACAGGGCGCTTTATATGGAAGGAATCCTCTATGGTTGCCTGATTGCTTTCTCTCTTTAAGAGGTTTTGGAAATAAAAGGATAAAAGGAGAAAACGGCTGCGTATATGCCCGAATGCGTCTACGCGCGCGCGGGAGAACACAACGCAACGATTCCTGGCTGACGGCTCTTTTGCTGTCAGCCCTTCCTTTTCCCCTTTTGCATCTGACCTTTTGCCGTTCCCCAAATGTGTCGGATGCAAGTGGAAAGGGATAAGCACGCTTCATCCCATGATTGCCCATGAAGCTGCAAGGTGTGGAATGCTACCGCCAAAGTTTGCTACCGCATAAGGTATCAGGGATTACAGGGCATCTACGTTGCCGGATAATACGGCACAGAAAGGAGGCAGAAATGCCCAACGAAAGCGACCTCCACCAGTACCAGAGATACTGCGTGGAGTTTCTGGAGGAGAAGCCGCAATGCGCACTGTTTCTGGATTGCGGTCTTGGAAAGACGATCATCACGCTCACGGCCATCTCGCATCTGCTGTACGACAGCTTCGAGGTGAGCCGTGTTTTGATTATCGCCCCGCTGCGCGTGGCGCGGGACACATGGATCGGCGAGCTATCCAAGTGGGAGCACCTAAAGGGGCTGCGGATGGAGCGCGTGATCGGCACGCCTAAGGAGCGCGTCGCAGCCCTCTCCCGGAAGGCGGAGCTGTACATCATCAACCGTGAGAACGTGGAGTGGCTGGTCAAGCACTATGCCGGGCGGAAGTTGCCCTTCGACATGCTGGTGATCGACGAGCTGTCCTCGTTCAAAAACAGCCATGCCAAAAGGTTTCTGGCTCTGAAGAAGGTGCTGTCTCAGTTCTCGCGCGTGGTGGGGCTGACCGGAACGCCCGCGCCCAACGGTCTGGAGGATCTGTGGCCGCAGGTGTTTCTGCTGGATCGCGGCGTGCGTTTGGGCAGGACGATGAAGAGCTATCTCGACATGTTCTTCGACACACCCAACAGCTGGCTTCCCTACAAGCACGAGCTGAAGCCCGGCGCGGAGGAGGAAATCTACCGGCGGCTCGGGGACATCTGTGTGTCCATGCGGGCGGCGGATCACCTGCAGATGCCGGAGCGCATCGACAACGTGGTGGAGCTTACCCTTTCGACAAAAGAAGAAAAGCTGTACCGCCAGATGGAGCGGGACATGCTCTTACCATACGCCGATGGAGATGTACTGGCGCTCAACGCAGCATCTCTCGCCGGGAAGCTGCTGCAGCTGTCCAACGGCGCGGTGTACGACGAATTCCACAACATCCGCGTCATTCACGACCGAAAGCTGGATACGCTGGAGGATCTGATCGAGGCAGCCAACGGCAAGCCCGTGCTGGTTATGTACGCTTACCAGCACGACCTGACGCGGATTCAGCAGCGCTTCGGGAAGTACAGCCCGGACAATCCCGGCGGAGTGCGGGAACTGAAGACCGCCGATGACATGGAGGACTGGAACGCCGGGCGGATTCCCGTGGCGGTGACACAGCCCGCATCCACCGGGCACGGACTCAACCTCCAGCACGGCGGCAGCACAATCGTGTGGTTCGGCCTGAACTGGTCGCTGGAGCTGTACGAACAGGCCAATGCCCGCCTCTGGCGGCAGGGGCAAAAGGAAACGGTCGTGATCCACCATCTGGTGGTCAAGGGCACCATGGACGAGCAGGTCATGCAGGCGCTGCATGATAAGGCTGCCGATCAGAACGCGCTGCTGGCTGCGGTGAGAGCGAGGATTCAGAACACAGCAACAGACAGGAAAGAAAGCGAGGGGTAACAATGGCAAACAGAAAAACGCGCGCGCTCCGCCGGGCGGAGTATCTGCGGCAGAGGGATGCAATGGACGCACAGGCAAGGGAAGCAGTGGCGACACAGGCTGTATCGCTGTGCGAAGAGGAGGAGAAGCACGGCGACAGCTCCGGCGGCGAGGTATGCCAGCAGATCCAGCTGATTCCGCTGGCGTGCATCGTGACGGAGGAATATCAGCGCGTGATGAACATGCGCAATGTGGCGGGCATCGTGAAGCATTTTGACCCGGCCAAGCTGGGCGTGCTGGTGGTCAGTCACCGGAAGGACGGCACCTACGCTGTGCTGGACGGACAGCACCGGCTCACCGCGCTCCGCAAGCTGGGGTACACCGCGACCAACTGCATCGTGCTGGAGGGCATGAGCATCCGCGAGGAAGCGGACTATTTCCGCCGCCAGAACGAGAACAAGCAGTCGCTGCGCATCGCGGACACCTTCAATGCCTCGGTGTGGGCGGAGGATGAGGAGAGCCTGCAGATCAAG
>SFNY01000106.1 GCA_004554085.1 Clostridiales bacterium
CTTGATCTGCAGGCTCTCCTCATCCTCCGCCCACACCGAGGCATTGAAGGTGTCCGCGATGCGCAGCGACTGCTTGTTCTCGTTCTGGCGGCGGAAATAATCCGCCTCTTCGCGGATGCTCATGCCCTCCAGCACGATGCAGTTGGTCGCGGTATACCCCAGCTTGCGGAGCGCGGTGAGCCGGTGCTGTCCGTCCAGCACGGCGTAGGTGCCATCCTTCCGGTGGCTGACCACCAGCACGCCCAGTTTGGCCGGGTCAAAATGCTTCACGATGCCCGCTACATTGCGCATGTTCATTACGCGCTGATATTCCTCCGTCACGATGCACGCCAGCGGAATCAGCTGAATCTGCTGCCTCACCTCGCCGCCGGAGCTGTCGCCGTGCTTCTCCTCCTCTTCGCGCAGCGACACAGCCTGTGTCGCCACCGCTTCCCGTGCCTGTTGATCCATTGCTTCCCTCTGACGCAGATACTCCGCCCGGCGGAGCGCGCGCGTTTTCCTGTTTGCCATCGTTACCCCTCGCTTTCTGTCTTGTCTGCAACTGTATTCTGAATCCTGGCCTTCACCGCAGCCAGCAGCGCGTTCTGATCCGCAGCCTTGTCGTGGAGCGCCTGCATGACCTGCTCGTCCATGGTGCCCTTGACCACCAGGTGATGAATCACCACCGTTTCCTTCTGTCCCTGCCGCCAAAGCCGGGCGTTGGCCTGCTCGTACAGCTCCAGCGACCAGTTCAGGCCAAACCACACGATGGTGCTGCCGCCGTGCTGAAGGTTGAGGCCGTGCCCGGTGGACGCGGGCTGTGTCACCGCAACAGCGATGCGCCCGGCGTTCCAGTCCTCCATGTCCTCGGCGGTCTTCAGTTCCCGCACACCCGCGGGGTTGTCCGGGCTGTACTTCCCGAAGCGCTGCTGAATGCGGGTCAGGTCGTGCTGATAGGCGTACATCACCAGCACGGGCTTTCCGTTGGCGGCCTCGATCAGATCCTCCAGTGCGTCCAGCTTCCGGTCGTGGATGACGCGGATGTTGTGGAACTCGTCGTACACCGCGCCGTTGGACAGCTGCAGGAGCTTTCCCGCCAGGGATGCCGCGTTGAGGGCAAGCACATCTCCATCGGCATATGGCAAGAGCATGTCCCGCTCCATCTGGCTGTACAGCTTTTCTTCTTTTGTCGAAAGACGCAGCTCCACCACATTGTCCACGCGCTCCGGCATCTGCAGATGATCCGCCGCCCGCATGGACACGCAGATGTCGCCCAGCCGACGATAGATTTCCTCCTCCGCACCGGGCTTCAGCTCATGCTTGTAGGGGAGCCAGCTGTTAGGCGTGTCAAAGAACATGTCGAGATAGCTCTTCATCGTCCGCCCCAGACGCACGCCGCGATCCAGCAGGAACACCTGCGGCCACAGATCCTCCAGGCCGTTGGGCGCGGGCGTTCCGGTCAGACCCACCACGCGAGAAAACTGAGACAGCACCTTCTTCAGCGCCAGGAACCTTTTGGCATGGCTGTTTTTGAACGAGGACAGCTCGTCGATCACCAGCATGTCGAAGGGAAGCCTCCGCCCGGCATAGTGTTTGACCAGCCACTCCACGTTCTCCCGGTTGATGATGTACAGCTCCGCCTTCCGGGATAGGGCCGCAACGCGCTCTTTGGGCGTGCCGATCACGCGCTCCATCCGCAGGCCCTTCAGGTGCTCCCATTTGGACAGTTCAGCGATCCATGTGTCCCGCGCCACGCGCAGCGGGGCGATAATTAAAACACGGCTCACCTCGAAGCTGTCGTACAGCAGATGCGAGATGGCCGTGAGTGTGATGATCGTCTTTCCGAGGCCGCAATCCAGAAACAGTGCGCACTGCGGCTTCTCCTCCAGAAACTCCACGCAGTATTTCTGGTACTGGTGGAGATCGCTTTCGTTGGGCATTTCCGCCTCCTTCCTGTGCCGTTTTCTCCGGCAACGTACATACCCTGTAATCCCTGATACCTTATGCGGCAGCAAACTTTGGCGGCAGCATTCCACACCTTGCAGCTTCATGGGCAATCATGGGATGAAGCGTGCTTTTCCCTTTCCACTTGCATCCATCACATCTTGGGCACGAAAAACGGGAAAAGGAAGGGCTGACAGCGAAAGAGCCGTCAGCCAGGAATTGTTGCGTTGTATTCTCCCGCGCGCGCGTAGACGCATTCGGGCATATGCACATCCGTTTTATCCTTTTCTCCTTCTATTTCCAAAACCTCTAAAAGAGAGAAAGCAACCAGGCAACCATAGAGGATTCCTTCAATATAAAGCGCCCTGTTGCGACGCTGTTGCCACTTCGATTGCTACCGCAGATGGTATTTCAGGATCGCGTTGCGTTCCCGGGATCGCATGCGGCAGGCATTTCCCCGGTTCGGACGAAGCAACGCTGCGTTCCATAGAAACCGCGCTTCAGGGAGGCGTTCTTGTTCCCGCTGTACTTCTCCCAGCCGCCGATCTTCAGCAGCATACCGAAGATGTCGTAGGTGTCACTTCTTCGGATGGCGGAGGGATCCTTGCCGAAGCACTCCGCCCAGATCTCGACGGCACACACCGTCGTCCGCTGCACCGTACCGACGCGATTGCCGCCGGTGAACGGATCGCCGCGCAGGAAGCCGCGTCGCTCGGAGAGATCCATCCGATCCCAATCCTCCGGCAGCAGCTTGTCCAGGTACTCCGCGATCATACCCTCGCGCACATCGCTCTCCAGCGCCGCCGTCTGCTCCAAGCCAGCCTGCTTCTCCTCCTCGGGCGAGAGGTACAGCTGTTCGCCCGCGCGGTACAGCACCTGCGCCTCCGCCCACAGCTGGGGCACGATGTCCTCCACCTCCCACGGGCGGTGCGGCGAATTCGTGGTGCAGGTGACCGGCCAGAAACGCCGGTTGCCCGTTACGTCGCGCAGGAAGCCGTCGCCGTTGTTGGTGCTGCCCACGATGATGCACTGCCGGGGATGATCCTCCACGCTGTAGCCGTAGGAATGGCGAAACTTGTCATCCTGACGGGTGATGAAGGCCTTGACCGTCTCCACATCCATCTTCTTGAGGCCAGCAAGCTCCCCCAGCTCCAGAATCCAGTAGCCCTGCAGCTTCTCCGGGGCCGCCTTGTCCTTCATGTCGCTGATGGTCAGGCTATCGGAGAACCATTTGCCGCCCAGCTTGGCAAAGAACGAGCTCTTGCCCATGCCCTGTGGGCCGTTCAGCACGACCACGCTGTCGAATTTGACGCCCGGCTCGTAGATGCGCGCGACGGCGGCGACCATCATCTTGCGCGCGATGGCCCGAATGTACAGCGTGTCGGGACTGCCCAGATAGTCGATGAACAGCGTCTCCACGCGGGGCACACCGTCCCATTCGGGCAGCGCTTCAAGGTAGTCGCGGATGGGATGGTAGCTGCGCTCGGCAGCGATCGCCAGCAGGATGCCCTTCAGCTTGCTCGGCGTGTACAGCCCATACACGCGCTCGAGGTAGATCTGAATCGAACCGAGGTCGGATTCGTTCCAG
>SFNY01000107.1 GCA_004554085.1 Clostridiales bacterium
CAAGGTGGTCGACCCCTACAAACCCACTGGGGTGAAGCTGGACAAGACCGGAACGGTGGACCTGAACCTTGGTGAAACCCTGACCCTGACTCCCAGCCTCGCGCCGGAAACCGCGCAGGCGACCTATAGCTGGAAGACCAGCTCGGCGAAGATCGCGACGGTGGTTGACGGCGTGGTGACTCCCGTCGGCGAGGGCACGGCGACCATCACCGTGACCGCCACGCGCGGCAAGATCAAAAAGACTGCGGCCGTGAAGGTCAAGGTTGTCGATCCCTACAAGCCCACTGGGGTGAAGCTGGACAAGACCGGCACGGTGGACCTGAAACTTGGTGAAACCCTGACCCTGATCCCGAGCCTTGCGCCGGAAACCGCGCAGGCGACCTATAGCTGGAAGAGCAGCTCGACGAAGATTGCCACGGTGGATGAAAACGGCGTGGTGCATCCGGTGGCCAAGGGTACGGCGACGATCACCGTGACCGCCACCCGCGGCAAGATCAAAAAGACCGCCAGCGTCAAGGTCAAGGTGGTCGAGCCCTAGCTGTGGACGCGCCTGGCGCCCTGAAGCTCAGGGAGGTCGGGCAGTGCGGCGGCGAAGCTGTCCTTCACGGTCATCAACGGCAAGCGAGCAGGCGCAGAATCAATTCCGCGCCGACGAAGGCGGCTGTCACGAAATCAATCCTGTGACCCTCGCGGGGGCGGTTCCGTTCGGAACCGCCCCCGCTGCTTCCCCGCCGCCTGCAAAATCCCGCTTGTGCGGGCTGGTGGAACATGCTATAATGGTGGTCAGGCAATCTGAAGGATTGGAGCATACATATGCAGAAAATTGCGCAGTTTATGAAGGTCAGCCCGGAGCGCTTCGCAGCGGACTGGGAATTTGACGCGCCGAATCCCTACGGGGAGCTGAAGCTGCCCCGGCGCGGCACGGCGGGCTCGGCGGGCTACGATTTTTATTCGCCGCTGGACTTCACCCTCGCACCGGGCGAGTTCATCAAGATTCCCACCGGAATCCGTGCGCGGATCGACGAGGGCTGGGTGCTCACCATCTACCCGCGCTCGGGCCAGGGCTTCAAGTACCGCCTGCAGCTGTACAACAGCGTGGGCGTGATCGACTCGGACTACTTCGGCGCGGCCAATGAGGGCCACATCCAGATCAAGATCGTCAACGCCAACGAGGAGGGCAAGACCCTCAGCGTCCGCAGGGGCGAGGCCTTCGCCCAGGGCGTGTTTCTGCCCTACGGCGTCACCGTGGACGACGATGCGGCGGAGCTGCGCACCGGTGGCTTCGGCAGCACCGATCGCAAGTGAGGAGGACGGAATATGGAACGGGATCCCTTTCGGAACATCAAGTGGTTCGTGCTGGGCTACTTTGTGCTGCTCATCCTGATTCTCACGGCCATCGGCGTCTTTGGACAGATGGGATATGCGTTCATCGACATGGGTCTGGCCTGCGGCCTGTTCGGCCTGCTGGTGTGCTCGGCGCTGGTTGCCGGAACGGTGTGGCTGGTGAAGCGCTTCGATTCCAAGGCGGCGAAGATCCTCGCCGGGTGCGTCGGCGTGCTGCTCACCTTCGCGGCGGCGGTGATTCTGGTGATGGTCTGCTCGCTGATGCTGAACTTCGGCGTGCCCGCGCACTACACGACGCTGGTCTCCGAGAGCGGCGAAGCGGCGGTGGTTCTCCGCACGGTCAGCAGCGATGCGGAGCTGCGCGACCTCCGCGCGGCACAGAAGTCGGAGCCGATCGATGAAAATACCGTCGATTTCTCCGTGCTGGGCTACTCGTACAGCGCCTATCCGCGGTTCCTGCGCTTCTTCTATGATACGCGACGGCCCGCCGAGGGCAAGCTGGAGATCGGCTGTGCCAGTGCGGCACTGCTGAAATACGAGTGGACGGAGCCGGACGCGCTGCATCTCTTCATTGGCGATGCGGAGATCGGCGACGTGGGCGAGCTCACGCTGAAGCTCGATTGAAAACACGATGCGGACTGCACGTCTGAAGACGGCGCGGTCCGCATTTTGCATTGCGGCATGCATGTCCGTCGGCGCGCATAGCCTCCATCGGGGGTGGTTCGCGTGAAGAAAGCCAAACTGTGGATCGCTACAGCACTGCTGATGGGCATCCTGATCCGTCCCGACGCGGCGGTTGCAGGCGCACAGCGCGCCATGCGCGTCTGGTGCACGAGCGTCGCACCGGCGCTGTTTCCATTTCTGGCGCTGATGCCGGTGCTCACCGGCCCGGAGGCCTGCGCTGCGTACAATTCGCTGCTCAACGGCGTCATGCGCAGGCTGTTTCACCTGCCCGGAGCCGCCGCGACCGCATCGCTGATCGGCATGATCGCAGGTTCTCCCGGCGGAGCCATCGCCGTATGCCGCATCGCCCGCAGCGGCGGACTGCGTGCGTCGGAGGCGCAGCGCATCGCGCTGGCGGTCAGCGGCGTAAGTCCCGCCTACCTCATGCTGGGGGTCGGCTTCGGGCTCTACCGTTCCATGTCGCTGGGCCTCGCCCTCGCCGCAATCCAGCTCTGCATCCAGCTGGCGCTGCTCTGGCTGCTGCGCGGCGTGCTGCCCGACCGCGCGGACGAGCTCCCTGCGCTTGCTGAAGCTCCGATCCGCAGCGACGGCATGCGCGGCGCGGTGGAGAGCGTACTGGTGATCTGCGGCTACATGGTGCTCTTCGGCGCGATCGGCGCGGTCGTCGCGTCCTTCACCGGCGCGAACGTCGGCCTGGCGGTGCTCCTGACGGCGGATCTGCCCTCCGGCCTGGCGGAGCTGGCCGCGCGCAGCTTCCCGGGGAAGATGCTGATCCAGGGCGTGGCCATCGGCTTTGGCGGACTGTGCATCGCGGCACAGAACCTGGATGCGCTGCGCGGCGTCGGCGTGCGCGCAAGCGAGTATCTGGCCGTGCGCGGAGTCGCGGCGGGTCTGTTCGGCTGCGTCAGCGGCGTCATTCTTCGCGCACAGGAAGCAAATTTCGCATCCGAATTCGGAAAAACAGGACTGATATATGCGTTTTCACTGGCGATTGCATGTATTTTCGCCGTTCCCGGACTGATTTTTCTGTCAAGAGAACTGTTTCTTAACAAAGAAAAATGAGTCCCGAAGGCTGGCAAAATCCGGTAGAAATACTACATCTGGTGGACAATGATTATAATGAAACACGATATGCTGTGGAATGCAGAAAATATCAGAAATTTGAAAAAAGGGCTTGACAAATGGGGGGTGTTTTGTTATAATAAATCCTGCGTTGAGCGAGAGCACAAACGCAAAACGATCCTTGAAAACGATACAGCGAAGTAAATCAAGAGTATAAAGAACAGTCAGATTTCTGAGAGAGTAAACGCTTGGTTTGCGGGGAAGCGGCGAGTGCTTTGGCGAGCATGAGGCGAGGAACCGCGAAGCAAGAAAAGGATTGAACATCAGAGTTTGATCCTGGCTCAGGACGAACGCTGGCGGCGTGCTTAACACATGCAAGTCGAGCGGGGACATAGTTGGAAGTTCTT
>SFNY01000108.1 GCA_004554085.1 Clostridiales bacterium
ATATTTTTCCCAATTTGTCAAGTGCTTTTTTCCATGTGACTAAAAAACTGGACCACACGTTTTATGTAGTCCAGTCTTTCTTAACTTAATGACATTGGGCGCTTGCCGGAGCCTGAGGATTGTCTGTCTGTCTTACTGCAGGCGGGAGTACATGGAGGAAATCCAGCCCTTGGTACCGTTGTAGCTGATATAGTACCACTGCACGCCGCGGGAGTCCGTGCTGGTCTTGCCCAGGTAGGTCGCGACCTTGCCCTCGGAGATGTAGCCCAGCTTGGTGCTGGTCTTGTTGGCCTTGGCGCGGATGGTGACGTCGCCGCCGACCACCTTCACGGAGTCGCTGGAGCTTCCGGAGGAGGAGTCCTTGCTGTTCGTGACCTTGGAATAGCGGGAGGAGACCCAGCCGGTCACGCCGTTGTACTTCACCTTGTACCACACCACGCCGCGGGTATCCTTGGCGGCGGTGCCCAGGCAGGTGCCGTAAGCGCCGCTGGGCATGCTGCCCACGATCTTGTAGCTGGTGCCGGCCTTGGAGCGGATATTCACGCTGCCGCCAACGATTTTGACGTACTTACCGTCGATGTCGTAGGTCTTGACCACGGTGCTGTCGGACTGGGAGCCAGAGCTGCCGGAGGAAGAGGAGCTGTACTTCTCGGCGTAGGCGGAGTAGATCCAGCCGGTGGTGCCGTTGTACTTCACCTGATACCACACGGAGCCGCCGCTGGTCTTGGCCGCGGTGCCGGTGCAGCTGACGATCTTGGCTGCCGGGATGGAGGTGTAGATCGTGCTGCTGGTGAGCGGCTTGGCGCGCAGATTCACCGCGCTGGTGATGCGCAGGGACTTGATGCTCGTGGAGTAGGTGGAGTAGGTGGTCTTGGTGGTGGAACTGCCGGAGCTGGAACCCGTGCCGGTGGAGCTGGAGGAACCCGTGCCTGCGGTGCTCACCGGAACGGCCGTCGCGGTGGGAACCGGCGTGGGCGTCACGCCGATGGGCGTGGCCTTGGGCGTGTTGGAACCGCTGCTTGCGGCCTCGACGTTGCCCATGAAGTCGTTGAACCAGTCGCTGTTCGCCTGGGCGGCTTCGTCGGCTCCGGGGGTGGCGGAGGGATCGACGGTGGGGGTGGCCTCGGGCAGCAGCGCTGCGGTGACCGCCTGGGTCAGATCGCCGTTGTAGAGGACGGTCTGGCTGCCGTCGGTGCGAACTTCAGTCAGGGTCAGCTTCGTGGGCTCCCATACGTAGAGGGCCTCGCCGTCGAAGCTGACGCTGGAGCCGTTCTCGGGGGCGTAGAGGCTGGTCTCGCCCAGGTTCAGCGCGCCGTTGTACCAGGCGACCACGCCTGCGCGGGTGGGCCAGAAGCCGCTGTCGGGCTCGGCGCACGCACTGTTCAGGGTCTTGAGCTGGGTGTCCAGGCTGTACACGCGGCCGCGCAGCTCCGCACTCTCGCCGGTGCGCACGGCGTAGGCGTCGGCCAGGTTGTGGAAGTAGACCAGGTTGTCCAGAATCTTCAGATCCTCGCCGCCGCTCTTGAGCAGCAGGTCGGTCTCGCCGTTGTTCAGGTTCAGGCGATAGATGCAGCCCGCCTGGGTGGTGGCGGTTTCATCGTCGCTCAGCTGGGCGGTGTATTCCATCTTGTCGCCGTCGGCCAGGTAGTAGGCGTAGCCGTCGCCCAGCACGTAGTCCAGCATCTGTGCGCCGGAGAGCTTCAGGCACACGCCGGTGTCGGGCTCGATGGAGTGCAGCAGGCCGTTCATCAGAACCAGCAGCTTGCCGCCGAACATCGTCATGTGCTCTGCGGTGGACATGCCGAAGGAATACAGCGTGCTCTGCTCGTTGCCCACGCAGCTGATGATGGCGGAGGCGCCGTCGGTGGTTCTCAGGTAGGCCGCGCCGGCGCCGTAGTTCATCAGACTCTCGATGCTGTCCGCGCGATCCATGCAGACTGGCTGCGAGCCGTCCAGCGGCAGGCGAACCAGCATGTCACCCTCGCCCGAGGGCAGGATCAGGTAGATTTCGGAAGCCGTGCGTGCGGCGTCCAGGCCGTTGACGGCCTCCGCGGCTGCGGCGACTGTCGCTGTGGGAGCTGCGGCGTCAGCCGCCGGTTCGGCAAGTGCCAGGCCCTGAAGCGCCATCAGCGCGATCAGCAGCCACAAAATAGCTTTGCGCATATGTATTCCTCCTTTGTTTACCCATAAATTATACCATAGGATCGGTCGAAACTCAACCATTGGGGCTTAGACGAAAAAAAGTCGGATTTTGATCCATATTCATATGGAATTGTCCGGGGAAAATAACGTTGCAAAAGGCTTCATCTTTTGTTATAATGGATGAAATCAATAGCTGAACAAGGAGGGCAAAGCCATGCCTTTGTTTGATTCAAGCGCGGAGAAGCTGCGCAAGGAAAACCTGAAGATTCTGGAGGATAAGCGGCTGCGCTTTGCCGAGGAGCTCCAGCAGAAGGGCTTCAAGCCGGAGAAGATGCTGTTCTGCTCCACCGAGGGCGGACAGTTCGTCGCGCTGGCGCGCCATGAGGGCAAGACCGCCGTGATCGTCTCCCCCGTCTTCGGCCAGGAGGGCGATTTCCTGCTGGAATGCCCGGACGAGCTCCAGTGGGAGAAGGAGGACGTGTTCGAGAAGGGCACGGGCCTGAACGGCGCCTTCGGCTTCGGCAAGAAGGGCGCGAAGGGCTTCATCCTGCACATCACGCTCAGCGACGGCAGCGTGGCGAAGCTGCACGTGGTTGCCGGACGCACCTCCTATCTGGAGACGGACTACAAGCACAATCCGCTGCTCAAGACCAAGCGCCGCAGGGGCGACGCCAACATCATCTGGGATCTGGTTCCCATCGAGCCGGGCCACCTGGACAAGCTGGAGAGCCGCCTGATGGACTACTATCTGGCGTGAATATCCAATGCAAAACCCAACCGATTCGCGTCGGTTGGGTTTTTGTGTGGGATGGATTATTCCTTCCCGTTCCAGCAGTAGGTGCACAGCTTGCAGGGGGACACGCCGGTGGCGGCCATCATGTCGTCCAGGCGCTGGAACTTCAGCGTGGTGAACTTCAGCTCCCTGCGGATCTCCTCCACCATGGCGGCGTACTCGGGGCTGTCGGGGTCGGCATAGCGCTCGATCTGCTCCTTCGTGGCCTCGCCGCCCTCCAGCCGCGCGATCACCCGGCGGGCGATCAGGTCGTACTCCGAGGTGGAGCGCGAGAAGTTCAGATACTTGCAGCCGTAGAGGATCGGCGGGCAGGCCGTGCGGATGTGCACCTCCTCCGCGCCGCTGTTGTAGAGGAACTCGGCGGTCTCGCCCAGCTGGGTGCCGCGCACGATGGAGTCGTCGATCATGATCAGCTTCTTGTTCCGGATCAGTGAATCCACGGGGATCAGCTTCATGTGGGCGATCAGGTTGCGCTTCTTCTGGTTGGAGGGCATGAAGGAGCGCGGCCAGGTGGGCGTGTACTTCACGAAGGGCCGGGAGAAGGGGATGCCGGA
>SFNY01000001.1 GCA_004554085.1 Clostridiales bacterium
CGCCGTCATACGCCGTCATACAGCATTTATTTTATAGGAAAACGGGAAGTTTGTCAACCATGAATTGTAATTTCCCCGTTTAGAATCTCATTGAATGTCCGCATGGCGCGGACGATGTCACTTCTGCTCCAGATATTTCAGCAATTTGCGCTTGATGCGCTGCAGCGCGTTGTCGATGGACTTCACATGGCGGCCCATCTCCTCGGAGATTTCCACATAGCTCTTGCCCTCCATGTAGCGCACCAGCACCTCCTTCTCCAGATCGGAGAGCATCTGGCCGATGCGGCCCTCGATGACGGACAGGTCCTCCCGGTTGATGAGCATTTCCTCCGGGTTGGAGGGCGTCTCCTCGGTGATCACGTCCAGCAGCGTGCGATCGGAGTCCTCGTCGTAGATGGGGCGGTTGAGCGAGACGTAGTTGTTCAGCGGAATGTGCTTCTGCCGCGTGGCGGTCTTGATGGCCGTGATGATCTGCCGCGTGATGCACAGTTCGGCAAACGCGCGGAAGGATTTGAGCTTTTCCTCGCGGTAGTCCCGGATCGCCTTGTACAGGCCGATCATGCCCTCCTGCACAATGTCCTCGTGGTCCGCGCCGATCAGAAAGTAGCTGCGGGCCTTGGTGCGCACGAAGTTCTTGTACTTGTTCAGCAGGTATTCCAGCGCCGCGCCGTCGGCCTCCTGGGCCAGCTTCACGATCGCCTCATCCGGCATGTTTTCAAAATCCCGTGTGGTCATCGGTCCCTCCGATTCATTGTTCCCTGCGCATGCGCTCCAGCTTTGCAAGCACGTCCTCCGGCAGACGGTCGGCCACCGTGGGCCTGCGCGCGCCGGAGCTGCTCACGCGCCCGCCGCGGGCCTGCTGGGCCATGTCCATCTCCAGAAGCAGTTCGCGCGACGACACGCGCACCGCGCCCCGGCCCAACACCACGGTCTGCTCCACGCCGTCCGAGGTCGCCACCCGCACCTCCGCGCGCCGCAGGGCGATGTCCTCCGCCAGCTCGTCGCACAGGCGCTCGATGTAGCAGTCCGCCGTCTCGCCCTTCATGGTGAACACCACCTCCAGGGCTCCGTGGCGCTCCACGCTGCGCTGCCTGCGGTCCGACAGCCACGCGTCGTACACCAGGATGATCTGCTGGCCAGAGTAGCCCGCGTAGTCGTGCAGGCGATCGGTGAGCCTGCGCCGCGCGTCCTCCAGCTGCAGGCTCTCCCGCACTGGCTTGCGCACGTTGATGACGTTGTAGCCGTCCACGATCAGGATGCGCCTGCGCGGCCCCGCCGCGTTGCGCTTCACTTTGCCCGGGCGCGGACGATCTCGTACATCAGAATGCCCGCCGCCACCGAGGCGTTCAGCGACACGATCTGCCCCTTCATGGGCAGCGTCACCGTCCGGTCGCACTTTTCCAGCGTCAGGCGGGAGATCCCCTCGCCCTCCGAGCCGATCACCATCGCCACCGGGCCGGTGAGATCCGCGCTCAGCGCGTCCTCGCCGTCCATCGCCGTGCCGATCACCCACACGCCGCGCTTTTTCAGCTCGTCGATCATGCGGTTCAGGTTCTTCACCCGAGCGATGGGCAGGTAGTTCAGCGCCCCCGCCGCAGCCTTCGCCGCCGCCGGGCCGAGCCCCGCCGCGCGCCGCTCCGGCAAAATCACGCCGTGGGCCCCCGCGCACTCCGCAGAGCGGATGATCGCGCCCAGGTTGTGGGGATCGGTCACACCGTCCAGAATGACGATGAACGGATCCTCGCCGCGCTCCGCCGCGAGGGCGAGAATATCGTCCAAACTCTTATAATCCACCGCCGCCACGTAGGCCAGCATGCCCTGATGGGCCGGATAGATCTGATCCAGGCGGCTGCGGTCCACCGTCTGCACCACCGCGCCGGCGTCCCGCGCCATGCGAATGATGTCCTTCGCTGCGCCGGACAGGTCGCCCTGGGCCACCAGCAGCTTCTCCACCGTGCGGCCGGATTTGAGCGCCTCGCGGATGGGGTTGCGGCCCACCAGCAGGCCCTCGTTTTCCTCCGGATTCATCGCGGGATTTGCGTGCATCTCCCGACCGGGAGCCTGCCGGTCATCGCCCGCGCGCTCCTGCCTCTGGGCTGCAACGGACGGGTTTTCACGGACGTCCTCCGCGTCCACGCGCTGCGCCCGGGGCACATTGTCATAGATCGCGCCCACCCGGGGGCCTGCGCTGCGGGGTTTTCCGCCGCGATTCGCAGCATATCCACCGTCATGCTCAGGTTTTCCACGGCCATATGCAGAATTTCCACCGTTGCGGTCAGAATTTCTACTGCGATTCCCGGCATATCCACCATCGCGACCGGAATATCCACCGCGATTCACAGAATATCCACCGTCCCGATCCGCTTTTCCACTGCGGTTTGCGGCAGTTTCGCCATCCCCCCGCAGCGGATAGGTTCTGCGGGACGCGCCCTGCATATTCCTGTTTCCGCGATATGCGCCCTCGCGGCGATCGTCATTTTTCATGGGAAACCTCCTCCGAAAGCGCCTTTTCCAGCAATTCATCCATGCGCGCCTGCTGACTGGTGAGATAGAGGTAGCCGATCAGCGCCTCCAGCGCCGTGGCGCGGTGATACTCGGCGGGACTGGCATTTTTGGGGGGATTCTGGTGGGCGTTGCGGGCCCGGCGCACCACGCCGGCCTCAATTTCGCTCAATTCCCCCTCGATGCGGCCCAGGGCCTGGGCCTGGGCGTGGCAGCAGACCTGCTTGACGGCCTCGCGGTGCATGTTCTGCACCCGTCCGCCCCGGCGCACCAGGCGGCGGCGCACGTAAAGATCATAAATTGCATCTCCCATGTACGCCAGCTCCAGCGAACCCGGCAGAGAATTGTGTTCAAAAGTCTCCATTTCTGCTCCTTCGGCGCGAAAAACTCCCGCGCCCCGCATTCACGCATAAAACCCGATTATGCACGCTATCAGTATAACAGAAGAAATGTTTCCAAACAAGTGGAGCGTGTAATTTTTTGTAAAATATTGCCCGCGGAAACTGTGGCAAAATGAATATTTCCACCGCTGCCCGTGTATGTTCAAAACCCCAAACCGGGGACAAATCCACACTTTCCACATGGTTATCCACAAAAAGAATCCCCAATTCCCGGGGTTTCCGGGAGTTTTCCCATGTTATCCACAAGATTTCCGGTCTTGAATAAAATATTTTCCACAGAATTCAGTCTGTTTCGATCACAGCATTTTCAAACTTGGTCGGTTTTATCGCACATCGCATGCTTTTTCCGTCTAATTTTCGTCAAAATCACCAGCTTATCCACAGCCGGCAGGAGAAATCCACCGCCGTTTCTGCCATCACTTTATTTCCATTCATGCATATTTGTTACAAAAGTATTTCATGTATGTGTTATTTAATTATACGTTATGTGCTTCCGCCCTGAAATTATCCCATTCCCCAGTGAATGCGGATTTCCCCTGCATAAATACGGTGGAAATGCATGGATATTTCATACAGGAAGCGGAGATTTTCCCCAGATTCGAGGGATATTTTCGCCGGGTATTTCTTCTGTATACGGCAAAACGGAGGAAGCGCTGCGCGCGCTTCCTCCGTTCAGACCGGAGTCGGTTCAATTGTCGAACATCCTGAGCGACGGCAGGGCGTTCAGGCTCAGCCGGGCCAGCTCCCCGGCCATCAGGCGGTAGAAGCCCGCCGCGCCGATCATCACGGCGTTGTCGGTGCACAGTCTCTTGGGCGGCATGAACACCTGAAGGCCCGCCCTCTCTCCGCGGCGCAGCAGCTCGCTGCGCAGCAGGGAATTGGCCGCAACGCCGCCCGCCACGGTGAGCTTCTTCGCGCCCGTATCCTGCGCGGCCAGCAGCGTCTTGTCCACCAGCAGATCCACCACGCTCCTGCGGAAGGAGGCGGCGAAGTCCTTCGCGTCGATCTCCAGCCCCTGCTGGCGCAGGTTGTGGGCCTGGTTGATGACGGCGGTCTTGAGGCCGCTGAAGGAGAAGTCGTCGCCCTCGTCCGCCAGCTTGTCCAGCAGCGGCCCGCCCGGATAGGGGATGCTCAGCACCCGGGCGACCTTGTCGAAGGCCTCGCCAGCGGCATCATCGGTGGTCTGGCCGATGAGCCGGTACTGTCCGTAGTGGTCCACGGACACGATGTGGCTGTGTCCGCCGGAGGCGACCAGGCAGACGAAGGGCGGTTCAAGGTCAGGGTGGGCGACGTAGTTCGCGCTGACGTGGCCCTCGATGTGGTTGACGGGAATCAGCGGCAACTCCCGGGCATAGGCCAGGGACTTGGCCCAGCTCACGCCGGTGAGCAGCGCGCCCACCAGGCCGGGGCCGTAGGTGACGGCGATTGCATCGATGTCATCCAGCGTGCAGTTCGCCTGTGCAAGCGCCATTTCCAGCAACGGATCGATGGCCTCCACGTGCATGCGGCTGGCGATCTCCGGCACCACGCCGCCATAGAGCGCGTGCACGTCGATCTGGCTGGCGATGGCGTTGGCGCGCTCGATGCGCCCATCGTCCACGATGGCGATGGCGGTCTCGTCGCAGGAGGATTCCACCGCAAGGATGCGGGCGTGTCCATGCTTACGCAGCGCGTCCGCCTTTTCGCGCATGCGCGCCTCATAGCTCAACGGTTTCATACCTGTTTCCTCTTTCGTACTCGATTGGAAATCCATTTAAGTCCGGTCAAAAGCAGCGGCACGCCCAGTAGAATCACCGCCGCACGCAGCGCAATGCGCAGGCCCATGCTTTCAAACATGCTCGCCGGGCAGATGCGAATCAGCAGGTCGGTTTCCGGGTTCAGCAGCCACAGATCGTTGGCGAACAGGATTCTGTGGAAGAAGTTGAAGGCGGAGCCAAAGTCAATCGCCGCCCAGACGCCGAAGATGGCCAGCGGAACGATGAGGATCAGCGAACCGATCCACATCGGAGCCACGCTGACAGCGCGCGCAGGCTTCTCCTTCCACTCCAGAATCAGACTCAGCAGAACCATCAGCGCCGCCGCGATGGCGAGGCTTAAGCGCAGCGTCCGCAGGAGCTTGAACAGCTGCTGACAGTCCTCCATGTGTTGAATCTCCCGCGCGTTGAAGGCATCCTGTTCCACACCGTCCACCACCACGCGCAGCGACCCGCCCTCGGGGTTCAACCACTCCACGTTCCAGTCCTCCCGACCCCGCAGGCAGCTGGCGAGGTGCACGTCCAGCTTCTCCAGCGCCTCCGCGGAGATGCCCGCCGATTCCGGCAGGCCCGCGCGGGTCTGGAGCTCGAAGTAGAGCGTCTCATTCGTTCCGATCTCCAGCACTGCATCGGAAATGAAGCAGAGCGCAAAGCACAGCCACAACAGCAGGTTTACGATGCACAGGATTCTTTTCTTCATGATGGCTCCCAAAACTGTAAGGCGATCTCAGGGCCTCCCCTGTTGATTCGATGCGGCGGGATGTGGGCATCCCGCCCTACGGGATTCACGCAAATTCCATTATTTTCAGGTTTTCTTTGGAGGGGGCGCGGGGGAGGACTTTCTTTTTTCGAAAAGAAGTCCTCCCCCGCAGTCATCCCGTCTTTTACAGCTTCTGCAGGTAGCTGGTGACGAAGCCCTCCAGCTTGCCGTCCATCACGGCGGAGATGTCGCCCATCTCGTAGCCGGTGCGGTGATCCTTGACCATGGTGTAGGGCTGGAAGACGTAGGAGCGAATCTGGCTGCCCCACTCGATCTTCTTGAGTTCGCCCTTGATGTCGCCCATCTGCTCCTGACGCTGCTGCTCCTTGAGTTCAGCCAGCTTGGCGCGCAGCCAGATGAAGCACATCTCCTTGTTCTGGAGCTGACTGCGCTCGTTCTGGCACTGCACCACGATGCCGGTGGGCAGGTGGGTAATGCGCACGGCGGAGTCGGTACGGTTGACGTGCTGGCCGCCCTTGCCGGACGCGCGGTAGGTGTCGATGCGCAGATCCTCGTTGCGGATCTCGATCTCGCTGTTGTCCACGATGATCGGCGCCACGTCCAGCGACGCAAAGGAGGTGTGACGGCGGGCGTTCGCATCGAAGGGCGAGATGCGCACCAGGCGGTGCACGCCGCGCTCGGCCTTCAGATACCCGTAGGCGTAGTCGCCGGTGACCTCAAAGCTGACAGACTTGATGCCGGCCTCGTCGCCGTCCAGGTAGTCCAGCTCCTTGACGGTAAAGCCCATGCGCTCACAGAAGCGGGTGTACATGCGGTAGAGCATCTGCGTCCAGTCCTGGGCCTCGGTGCCGCCCGCACCCGCGTGCAACGTGAGGATGCAGTTGCAGTCGTCGTACTCGCCGGTGAGCAGCGTCTGAAGGCGCAGGCTCTCCAGATCCTCCTTCAGCGAGGCGAATTCCTTCTTGATGTCCTCGGCCATGGATTCGTCATCCTCCTCCTCGGCCAGCTCCATCATGATCTCGATCTCGTCCGCGCGGTTGATCAGGCTCTCGTAGTGCTTGATGCGGTTCTCGGTGGAGTTCGCCTTGGCCGAGATGCGCGTGGCGCGCTCGGTGTCGTCCCAGAAGCCGTTGGAGCCCATGTCCTCCTGGTACTCCACCAGCTGCTCCCGCAGATGATCCACGTGCAGCGACTCGCCCGCCTCGGCAATCATGCTGCGCACGGCGGTCAGATCCTGCTTGAAGACTTCCATTTCAATCATATTGTTCACATCCAAACTCTATTTTATGTCCCATTGTCAGGTTGTTGCACACATGGATTGCGCTACGGGGGCGCATTTGTACGCCCGTCGCTTCATTCGCCGCCGTTGGTGACCTTGCCGCAGCAGTTCTTGTACTTCTTGCCGCTGCCGCAGGGGCAGGGATCGTTGCGGCCCACCTTGGCCTCGGCGCGCTTGGGGGCCTTCTTCTCCGGCTCGGAGCTTCCGTGGGTGGCGGAGGTGGGCTCGGCCACCTGCTTGCGCTCCACGGGCTTGGCCACCACGGTGAAGTACAGCCTGCGCACGGTGTCCTCCTGGATGAGGTGGCTCATCTCCTCGAACATGTCGTAGCCCTCGCGCTCGTACTCGATCAGCGGGTTCTTCTGGCCGTAGGCGCGCAGGCCGATGCCGTCGCGCAGCTCGGTCATGGCGTCGATGTGATCCATCCAGCGCCGGTCCACGCTGCCCAGCAGCGCCACGCGCTCGAACTCGCGCATGTCGAGCTTGGCCTCCGTCCACATCTGCTCGCGCAGGGCGTAGATGCGGTCGGCGCGCGCGCACAGGCCCTTGACAAAGTCCTTCTTCAGCCGCTCCGACAGGCCCTCGTACACCTTCTGCGTGCCGCCCTTGTCGATGCACAGCTTCTCCAGGTACTCGGCAAGGCCCGTCACGTCCCAGGTATCCCTGTTGCCCTCGTCGCCCACGTGGCGGTCGACGGCCTCGGTGATCAGGGTGTCGCGCATCTGCATGATCTTGTCGTGCATGTTCTCGCCCTCGAGCACCTGGCGGCGCTGTCCGTAGATGACCTCGCGCTGCTTGTTCATGACCTCGTCGTACTTGAGCACCTGCAGGCGGATGTCGTAGTTGCGGCCCTCCACGCGCTTCTGGGCGTTCTCGATCTGCTTGGACACCAGCGAGAACTCGATGGCCTCCTCCGCGCCGTCGCCGCCGGAGAGCTTCTCCAGCATCGGGCGGAAGCGGTCGGAGCCGAACAGGCGCATCAGATCGTCCTCGAAGGAGATGAAGAACTGGCTGGAGCCGGGGTCGCCCTGACGGCCCGCGCGTCCGCGCAGCTGGTTGTCGATGCGGCGGGACTCGTGGCGCTCGGTGCCGATGATGTGCAGGCCGCCCAGCTTCACCACCTCGTCGTGGCCCTGCTTCGTCTCCACGGAGAACTTGTCCAGGTAATCGTGGAACACCTTGCGGGCCTCCTTGACCTCGTCGGACACGTCCTCGTTGAAGCCGATTGCGTCCTCGATGACCATCTCGTCGTAGCCCGCCAGGCGCATCTGCTTGCGGGCCAGGAACTCGGCGTTGCCGCCCAGCAGGATGTCGGTGCCGCGTCCGGCCATGTTGGTGGCGATGGTGACCGCGCCCACCTTGCCGGCCTGGGCTACGATCTCGGCCTCCTTCTCGTGGAACTTGGCGTTGAGCACCACGTGGGGAATGCCGCGCATCTCCAGCATCTTGCCCAGCATCTCGCTCTTTTCCACCGAGACCGTGCCCACCAGCACGGGCTGGCCGGTGGCGTGACGCTTCTCGATCTCCTCCACCACCGCGCGGTACTTGGCCTTCTGGGTGATGAACACCGCGTCGTTCATGTCGTTGCGGATCATGGGTCGGTTGGTGGGAATCTGCACGATGTCCAGCTTGTAGATGCCGTTGAACTCCTCCTCCTCGGTCTTGGCCGTGCCGGTCATGCCCGAGAGCTTGTGGTACATGCGGAAGTAATTCTGGAAGGTGATGGTGGCCAGCGTCTTGTTCTCGCGCTCCACCTTCACGCCCTCCTTGGCCTCGATGGCCTGGTGCAGGCCGTCGGAGTAGCGGCGGCCCACCATCAGGCGGCCCGTGAACTCATCCACGATGACCACCTGACCGTCCTTGACCACATAGTCCACATCCCGCTTCATCATCTTGTGGGCGCGCAGCGCGCCCAGGATGTGGTGGTACAGCTCCTGATGCTCCGGCTCGGTGAGGTTCTCCACCTGGAAGAAGGCCTCGGCCTTGCGCACGCCCTCCTCAGTCAGCGAAATTGTCTTGTCCTTGTCGTCCTTGATGAAGTCGCCGGGCTCGAGCACCTCGTCGCCCTCCATCTTGCACTCCTTCAGGCCCCGCGCCACAAACTGGTTGGCGTAGGTGTACATGTCGGTGCTCTTTTCGCCGCGACCGGAGATGATCAGCGGCGTTCTGGCCTCGTCGATGAGGATGGAGTCCACCTCATCCACGATGGCGAAGTTCAGCTCCCGCTGCACCAGGCGCTCCTTGTAGGTCACCATGTTGTCGCGCAGGTAGTCGAAGCCGAACTCGTTGTTGGTGCCGTAGGTGATGTCGGCGGCATAGGCCTGCTGGCGCTCATTTGCGTCCAGATCGTGCACGATCAGACCCACGCTCAGCCCCATGAAGCGGTACAGCTTGCCCATCCACTCGCTCTGGAAGCGGGCCAGGTAATCGTTGACGGTGACGATGTGCACGCCCTTGCCCGGCAGCGCATTGAGCACCGCCGGCAGGGTGGCGGTCAGGGTCTTGCCCTCGCCGGTCTTCATCTCGGCGATGCGGCCCTGATGGAGCACGATGCCGCCGATGAGCTGCACGTCGAAGGGGCGCTGGCCCAGCACGCGCACCGCCGCCTCGCGGGTGAGCGCGTAGGTCTCGGGCAGCAGATCGTCCAGGGACGTGCCGCTCTGGGCGCGTGAACGCAGCTCCTGAACCTTTTCACGAATCTGCGCGTCGGAAAGCTTCTGCATCTGCGGCTCCAGCGCGTTGATCCTGTCCACGATCTTTTGAATCTTTTTAAGCTCCGCTTCGTTGGAACCGGAGAGGAATTTTTTCAGAAAATCCAGCATTTCAGACCTCCAAGCGTCTCTATTTACGCATGATATAGTATAGCACAGACTTCCACGTTTTGACAAATAAATCTTGTGTTTTGTGAGATTGCGCCTTGCCCGTCACGGAATCTGCTCCACGTCGCCGAGGCCGTGGAGCACGCGGCGGAGGGTGTAGCGCAGCTTTTCGCTTCTGCGCATGGAGTTCAGGAAGGCGAGGTAGGCGCGCCGGCCCGACTCCAGCGTCTGCCGGGTGACGGGCCTGCCGGAGTAGCGGCTCCGGGCAACCTCGGAGACGAAGCGCTCGTAGTCGTCGTTGGGCAGCGCCTGCACCGCGCGGCTTGCAAAGGCCTCCGGGGTCTCGCCGTTCATGGGCGCAAGGCCCGTCTGGGCAAGCAGCGTCAGGATGGCCCGGTACAGGATCAGCGCAGCCGTCGCACCGCTGCGGGAGGCCATGCACATCTTCAAGGGATCAGTGGCAATGAGCCGCCTGCGCAGCCACAGCGTAAGCAGCGCGATCAGCGCAAGCACAGCCAGCACCGCAAGCAGAATCCACAGCCAGGTCAGGTTCCGATCCTCATTCGGCGCATTCTCCAGCCCGTCGCCCTCCGGCTCCATGGGCGGCGGATCGGCGGAGCCATCGTCGGGATCCTCCGGCGGGGGATTGTCCGCATCACTCTGACCGTCGCCGTCCTCGCCGGGATCCGGCGTGGGCGTGGGTTCGCCGTCGGAATCGCCATCGGAGGAATCGCCCGCGTCCGGGGTGGGCGTGGGCTCGCCGTCGGAGCTGCCCGCATCCGGGGTGGGCGTGGGTTCGCCCTGGTTGGTGATATCGTCGTTCTCGAAGGGGGTCTCGCCGCCGTCGGTGCTCTCGGATGCGCCCTGCGCGTTCGCGGATTCGCCCTGCGCGCCGTCATTGGATTCGCCGCGCTGGTTCTCCACGGCCCGGGCGGTGGGATCGAAGGCCGTCCAGCCGAGGCCCTTCAAGTAGACCTCCACCCAGGCGTGGGCGTTTTTTCCGGTGACGATGGTCTCGCCGCCGTCGCTTGCGGCAACATAGTAGCCCTCCACGTAGCGCGCGGGCAGACCCGCCATGCGGCACAGCACCGCCATCGCCGAGGCGAAGTAGCTGCAGTAGCCCGCCTTCTCCTCCAGCAGGAACCAGGACACGAAGTCCCGGTTGCCCTCCGGGTACCTGCCGTCGAGGGTGTAGCGGTAGTTGTTCGCCAGGTGGTTCTGGATCGCAAGCGCCTTCTCCGCGTCGGTGGTCGCGCTGCCGGTCAGCTCCGCTGCGAGGGCATAGACCCCGTCCTCAATGCCGCCGGGCAGGGCGGTGTACTCCGCGAGCATGTCCGCGTAGTTGGGGTCATTCGCGTCCCAGCTGCGGGAGGCCGCAGCGATCAGCGCCGCGTCGCTGGCGGGAGCCCGGGCCGTCAGGCGGTAGCTGTCGCCCGGCTCCACGTCGCGGGTGAGGAAAATTTCGCCGGTGGAATTGTAGTACACCGCGTCGGACAGGCCCATGTCGAACGAAAGCATGTGCGCGGGCACGAACAGCGTGCTCGTGTCGGTGCCCAGCACCTCCACGGCCACGCTCACGTCCACGAACGCGTCGTTTTCGGACACGACGTCCGCGCCGAACACCTCGCTGCGCACCCTGCGGTGGGTGAAGTCGTAGTACAGGTAGCGGGCCTTGGCCTGGTCGTCCACCCAGGAGTAGCCCGTGTAGCTGCGCTTGATGGTGCCGCGCAGCAGGATATCCTGATCGGTCTCCACCCGCAGCACCGGATCGGAGCTCGGCTCCGCAGGCCCGCCCAGCATGGCAACCACGTTGTCCTCGATCATGCCCGCCCGGTCGTAGCCCTTTTCGTTGATGGAGAAGGGCAGGCGCTGCTGGGTGAAGTGCACGTAATCGTCCACGATGGAGCGAATCTCCATCGCCAGGTTTTCCAGCGGGGCCCAGGTGAGCCTGTCGGACGGCGCAAGCGCAAGCGCCAGCAGCACCAGCGCCAGCGCGGGCACGAGAATCACCGGGCGCACCCCCTCACGACGGCGCTCCATGGGCAGCGCGAAGGCCGCAACGCCCGCGATCAGTCCCGGCACGGCCAGCCACAGCGACAGGCCCTCGTTCATCGCGAGGCCGCAGATCACCGCTGCCAGCAGCACCATCAGCGCAAACGGCGCGCTGGAGGGCAGGCGCAGAAGTCCGGCAAACAGCGCGCCCAGCATCAGCGCCGCGATGAGCGCCATGCCCTGACCCGCTGCGATGTGCTGCGCCAGCTGCTCCGCGCTCAAGCTGCCGCTCTGCCGGAAGTCCGAGATCATCGCGGAGATGTCCCCCGCATAGCTGCCCAGCAGCAGCGCAAGCCCCAGCACCACGGCCGCTGCCGCCGCAATCGTCCACAGCGTGCCCCTTCGGCCCAGCTGCACCGCAACGGCCCCCGCAAGTGCGACGGCGTAGACGGTCAGACAACCTATGTCAAATCCCATCGCGCGCACCGCCACGAAGGCTGCGCAGCCCGCCATCAGCGCGGCGTTCAGCGCCATGCATGCGGCGCGAAGGATGCGGTTCAATCTATCCATGAAAGCGATTCAGTACCTCTCAAAATGGTTCTTAATATGAAGGAAAGCCCGTCAGACGCCGAACAGCGGATCCGGCGCGGCGCTCCCGCGCTTGCTCCGGGGCGCGGGCGGCATATCCTCCTGCCAGGGATCCACGGTGCGCACCTGCACGCCGGACATCTTCAGCCGCTCCAGCATCTCCAGCGCCTCGTCCCGGGGCGCGTCCGTCACCCAGATCAGAAGCACCCGGATGCCGCTGCGCTGCATGCGCATGGCGATGTCCGCCGTGCGGCTGGTCATGCGACTGGTGGCAAGCACCGCGCCGCCTGTGCGCTGCATGCGCTGGAGCATCAGCATCAGCACCTGCTCGTAGGGATAGGGGCTGTCGAACGCCACGTGCATCAGCGCCTCCACGAAGCCCGGCAGATCCGCCACGCTCTTGCCCGCAATCTCCTGCGGACGGGCACTCTGCAGAGGCATGCGCACCGGGAAGCCCGCCTCCAGCTGCGCCTTCGCGGCGCTCAGGCTCTCCTCGCAGATCAGGTCCTCCAGCGTAAGCTTTAAGTCCTGCAGCGCGGTGATCTCGCTCAGGTCGGGAATAATCAGCGTGTCCGGGCGGGCGCTCTCCTCAAAGGTGCGCACCATCAATTCACGCTTGCGCAGCGTCAGCTTCCAGTGCACCTTCTTTAATTCGTCGCCCTCCTGCCACTTGCGGACGTCCGAGGGCGAGGCGTTGTCCTCCGTGGCCCGGGAGCGGAACTCCGGCCCCACGTCCGAAGCCTTCAGCTCCATGGCGGGAACCGCGTGCGACCGGGGATAGACCTCCACCCGCATCAGACGGCTCTTGGACTTGCGGCTCAGCTCGAACAGGCCGAACAGGTCGGAAGCCGACGTGCCGGTCACGCCCACCTCGTAATCGCCGCGATGGGGACAGCGCACGACGTTGCGGAAGCTGCGCTTCGAGAACGGCGGCATGGAGACGCTGATCTCCTGCCGTCCGCCGCCTGCGCCGGGCACGTTCAGCGTCACCCGCAGGTTCCCCGCAGGCAGGAGGGAACGGTGCTCCAGCGTGAGGATGGTCATCAGCTTCTCTCCGCGCTCCACGCGGGGCCGCACGCCCTTCATGGAGATGCGGGCCGTGAAGAGCGTCCACAGCACCGAAATGAGGCTGTAGGCCACCATCAGCATGAGGATGAAAAACAGGAGATAGTAGATGCGCGTGCCGGTGGCGAGTCCCGCAGCCAGCAGGGCAACCATCGCCGCCAGCACGCCGATCAGACGCGCGCTCACTTGACCTTCACCGGCACCTGCACGCCCTGCATCACGCCCGCCAGCACGCGCTCGGCGGTCATGTTGCGCATGCGCGCCTCGGCGGAGAGCACCAGACGGTGGGCCAGCACCGGCTCCGCCATGCGCTGCACGTCCTCGGGGGCCACGTAGTCCCGACCCTCCAGCAGCGCCCGGGCCTGGGACGCGCGCAGGAGTGAGATCGCCGCGCGGGTGGACACGCCCAGCTGCAATGCGCCGCTTTTGCGCGAAGCCGCAGCGATGGCCGAGATGTAGGCGCGCACCTCACGGGATGCGTGCACGCCCTCCACCTCCTGCTGAAGACGCAGGATGTCGGAGCTGGTGCAGATGGGCCGCAGCTCCTCCATGGGCTTCTTGCCGGAGGAGTAGCGCTCCAGAATGTCCGTCTCCTCCTCCGCCGTGGGGTAGCCGATGGACACGCGCATGAAGAAGCGATCCAGCTGGGCCTCGGGCAGCGGATAGGTGCCCACGAAGTCCACCGGGTTCTGGGTCGCCAGAACGATAAACGGCTCCGGCATGGCGTAGGTGGCGCCGTCCACGGACACCTGGCCCTCCTCCATCACCTCCAACAGCGAGGACTGGGTCTTGGGCGAGGTGCGGTTGATCTCGTCGGCCAGCACGATCTGGCTCATGATCATGCCGGGCCTGTACTCCAATTCGCCGGTCTTGAAGTTGACGATGGAGTAGCCGATGATGTCCGAGGGCGTGATGTCCGGCGTGAACTGGATGCGCTTGAAGGAGCAGTCCAGCGAGCGCGCCAGGGCGCTGGCCAGCGTGGTCTTGCCCACGCCCGGCACGTCCTCGATCAGCACGTGGCCCCGGCACAGCACGGCGATCATCATCAGCTCCACCGCGCTCTCCTTGCCCACGATCACCTTGCCCACATTCTGTTTCAGCAACTGCGCAAAGCGCTGCGTAACCTGCATATTTTTGTATCTCCTTTGAACAAACTGCAAATCCTACCGGGGGTTTAGACGGAAAACCGCCTGTTTTTGGTTCCATGCCCCGGTAAATCCTGATATTCCAAGTTTAGTATAGCGATTTTTCCGCCGAATTACAAGAAAATCCCCACAAGCGCGGGCTTTTGTGCTATAATATTTACTGGAAAGTCGCAATTTGAATCGCAGGAGGCAGGAAGCATGCGCACGCTCATCACACCCCAGGCCATGCGCGAAGGCGAGGCGCGGTTCTTCGCGGCCTCCGGCATTCCTTCCATAGAGGTCATGGAGCGCGCCGCGGCTGCGCTGGCCGGGGTCATCGCCGCGGAGCTGCCCGCAGGCGCGACCATTTATTTCGCCTGCGGAACCGGCGGCAACGGCGGCGACGGTAGCGCCTGCGCACGGCTGCTGTGCGACCGTTACAGCTGCATCATCGTACAGCCTCGACCTCCAAAGTCCCCGGACGCAATTGTTAACCTGCGCCGCGCGCTTGACTGCGACGTGACCGTCACGGACGATGCAGCCAAGCTCCCCGCGCCGGACGCGTGGGTGGACGCGCTGTTCGGCACGGGACTGACCCGTGCGCCCGGCGGTGCGGAAGGGACGCTGATCGGGCGCATCAACGCCGACCATGCGCACGGCGCGCGGGTCTATGCCGCCGACATTCCCTCGGGACTGAACGGCAAGACGGGCGCGGCGTACGATCCCTGCGTGCAGGCGGATGCAACTGTAAGCTTTCAATATTTAAAGACCGGCATGACCCTCGGCGACGGTCTGGACGCATGCGGCGAGATCACCGTTGCGGACGTGGGCTTTCCTGCGGAGGGCTTCGAGCTCAATACAGCCGCGCTGTTCGGGCCGGATGACCTGGGCCGCATCCTGAAGAAGCGCCCCCGGAACGTGCACAAGGGCGACTGCGGACATTTGCTGATCGTGGCGGGTTCGTTTGGCATGGCGGGCGCTGCGGCGCTGTGCGCGAGGGCGGCGCTGCGCAGCGGAGCCGGACTGGTGAGCGTCGCATGTCCGCGCTCCATCGTGCCCATATTGCAGACGCTGGCTCCCCAGGCCATGTGCATACCGCTTGCCGAAAGCGAGGGTGCGATCTCTGCGGAGGCCCTGCCCGCGCTGGAGGCTGCGCTTAAAGGCAAGAGCGCCGTGGCCGTCGGCCCGGGACTCAGCCGCCGCGCAGACGCGGGCATTTTGCGCCTGGTGCTGGAGAACGGCCTGCCCGCCGTCATCGATGCGGACGGCCTGAACATTCTATCGGAGCAGCGGGAGCTGATGTCCCTGCTGACCCCCAGGCATGTGCTCACGCCCCATCCGGGCGAGGCCGCGCGGCTGCTGGGGCGGCCCTGCACCCATCCACTCGCCGACGCGGCTGCGCTGTGTGAACTGGGGGCCAGCGTGATTCTGAAGGGCGCGGCCAGCGTGATCCGTGCGCCGGAATGCCCCACCGCCTGCATCAGCGCCTCGGGCTGCCGGGGCATGGCACGGGGCGGCAGTGGCGACGTGCTCACCGGCATCCTCGGCGCATTGCTTGCGGACAGGCGCGGGGTGGCCCCCGCCCATGCGGCCGCCTGTGCCAGTGAAATCCACGGCCTCGCAGGGGAGCTGGCCCAGCGGAGGTACGGCGCGCGCAGCATGAACGCCGCCGACATTCTGGAATTTCTGCCGGAGGTGTTCCGGGAACATGTGGAATGAGCCTGTGGACGCGGAGCAGCATCCTTCCGGGAACCTGTGGCATGCGCCCTCGCCGCTGGAGATGCTGCGCGCGGAGCTGCGTCCGCTGCTCCCGGAGCGCGCCTTTCTGAAGCGCGACCGGGGCGACGCGCTGCTGATCACCAACGCCCCCGCCCTCGGCTTTTCGCCGGAGCGCCTGCCGGGCTGCATCGTGGAGCACCGGGGCGCGCTGCTGTGCATCCTGCCCGACGCGCAGTGGGTGGCCGCTTTCGAGGCCCGCATCCCGGAGCCGCCGGATCACCTCAGCCGCACGCTGCTTTTCTTCCGGGGCGTTGAAGCCGACCTCGACAACCTGCATTTGTTCGCCCGCATCGCAAAGCTGATGGACGCGCAGCCCTCCCCCGGCGAGATCGAGGCCTGCGACCGCGCGCTGCGCAACCGGGCGGCGCTGGCGCTGCGGGGCGGCTGCGGCGGCGGACTCTACGCCTGTGCATGCGTCCGCGCGCTGCTGAACCGAAGCTAATCGGAGAGAAACGTGCGCAGCCGGCGCGCCATCCGGCATAGATCAATCCACCCCGAACGGAAAGGAGAACCTCCATGAAGCTGAAATACTACGGCCACGCCTGCTTCACGCTCCGCTTTGCGGACGGAACCGTGCTGGCCATCGATCCCTTCGACGAGAGCGTGAGCTACGCGCCCTGCGACGAAAGCTGCGACGCGGCGCTTCTGAGCCACGACCACTTCGACCACAACCACGTCCAGTCCCTGCGCGGCGACTTCGCCGTCATCCGGGAGGAAGGCGTGCATAACGTGCGGGGCGTGCGCATCACCGCCGTGCCCAGCTTCCACGACAAGCAGCGCGGCGCGCTGCGGGGGCGCAATCTGATCTTCCGCATCGAGGGCGAGGGCCTGACGATCGTACACCTGGGCGACCTGGGCCACATGCCCGATGAAAATCAGCTGCGCGCCATCGCCGGTGCGGACGTTATGCTGACTCCCATCGGCGGCACCTACACCATCGACACCCCGGAGGCCGAGGCGCTGATCCGCCTTGCGCAGCCGAAGCACGCCGTGGCGATGCACTTCCGCACCCCGGACTACGACTTCAACGCATCCACCTGTGCTTCCTTCGAGCGAGACATGCACGCCGTGCGCATGCCCCGGGAGGTGGAAATCACGAAGGAGAACCTCGCGTCGCTCCCCGAAGCGATGATCCTGAGCTACAAATAAGAAGAGAGGCAAAAACCCATGTTGACGAGCAGCGTCACCAGAGAACAGGCCTACGGCCTGCTGACAAAGTACAACCACGAACCCTTTCACATCCAGCACGCGCTCACCGTCGAGGGCGTGATGCGCTGGTACGCAAACGAGCTGGGCCATAGCGACGAGGCCGACTTCTGGGCCATCGTCGGCCTGCTTCACGACGTCGACTTCGAGCTCTACCCCGAGCATCACTGCATCAAGGCCCCGGAGCTGCTGCGGGAGGGCGGCGTTTCCGAGGAGATGATTCACGCCATCGTCAGCCACGGCTACGGCCTGTGCGTGGACGTGAAGCCTGAGCTGGAGATGGAGAAGGTGCTCTTCGCCGCCGACGAGCTCACCGGCCTGATCGGCGCGGCGGCGCGGATGCGGCCGTCCAGGAGCGTGTCCGACATGGAGCTTTCCAGCCTCAAGAAGAAGTTCAAGGACAAGAAGTTCGCCGCAGGCTGCTCCCGCGACGTGATCCGCCAGGGCGCGGAGATGCTGGGCTGGGAGCTGGATGTGCTGCTGGAGAGAACCATTCAGGCCATGCGCGTGGACGAAGCCGCAATCGCCGCGGCGGTGGCGGCGCTGGAATAATCTGCCTCGGGTTGGCATGCACGAACTTAACAACCCCATGGTAGGATTGAAATCAAGCAGAATAAACGGAGGGGTAACAGATGGCAATTTCTAAAGAGGACATCGCGCGCGTCAAGGGGCGCGGCTTTCTGATCAACCGCGGCACCGAGTGCTTCTCGGGGCGCGTGGTTCCCGCCGGCACCATGTTCTCCGCCCACGATCTGAAGATGATCGGCGAGTGCGCGGAGAAGTTCGGAAACGGCAAGATCACCTTCACCAGCCGCCAGACGGCGGAGCTTCCCGGCATCCCCTTTGACAAAATCGAGGAGGCCGAGGCCTTCCTCGCCAAGGAGAACCTGTACTTTGGCGGCACCGGCGCGAAGGTGCGCCCCATCACCGCCTGCAAGGGAACCACCTGCGTCTACGGCAACTACGACACTCAGGCGCTGGCGCTTGAAATGCACGAGCGCTTCTACATCGGCATGGGCAGCGTCAAGCTCCCCCACAAGTTCAAGATCGGCATCGGCGGCTGCCCCAACAGCTGCATGAAGCCCAGCCTGAACGACGTGGGCGTCGAGGGCCACAAGGTCTTTGAGTTCGACGTGGAGAAGTGCCGCGGCTGCAAGAAGTGCGCCGTGATGAACAACTGCCCCGTGCGCTGCGTCACCATGGCGGACGGCAAGGCCATCATCGGCGAAAAGTGCCTCAACTGCGGCGTGTGCGTGGGCAAGTGCCCCTTCGGCGCGGTTCCCGCTGAGGGCAAGACCCTCTGCCAGATCTACGTGGGCGGCACCTGGGGTAAGACCACCCGCATCGGCACGCCCCTCAAGCGCATGGTTCCGGTGGAGGAGGTGGGCGACATCGTCGAGAGCGCCATGCTCTGGTACCGCGAGAACGGCTACGTGAAGGAGCGCTTCGGCGTGACCATCGACCGCATCGGCGTGGACGCCCTCGAGGAGGCGCTGTTCTCCGGCGACCTGCTGGCCCGCAAGGATGAGATCCTGGCTGCGCCGCTGAAGGAGCGCCCCTGAGCCAGACATCTGCGCAAATGCATTCCGGGCGGCTTCCGCAAATGGAAGCCGCCCTCTGGCTGTCAAGAAACCCCGGGAGAGTGCGAGGGAGGTGTTTGCCTCCCTTGTGTAAAGGGAGGTGGCGCGGCAAAGCCGCGTCGGAGGGATTGTCAATCCAGACACTTTGGAGCCGCAGCTGCAATCGCAGAAGATGCGGGGAACAATCCCTCAGTCAGCTTTACGCAAGGGAGCCTGGGTGAGGCATTTCTTCCGGCAAACCGCCCCCGCAGGCGCACAACCTGAGACAGATTCGGCCATTTTGCTTGACATGGTTCGCCGCATTTGTTATCATTGTATTGAAAACCATATTTGCCAATTTCCGGCGCTCCGCAGACGCGGGTCGCCGCTTTACGCAAAACCTGCGAGGAGGATGCACCCATGAGCGAATACATGATTTACACCGATTCCGCCTGCGACATCGCGCCGGAGCTGCTGAAGGAGTGGGACGTGAAGAGTCAGTGCCTGACCTTCCACTTCGAGGGCGAGGATCGGGAATATGCCGAAAACGAGATGCCTGCGGCGGACTTCTATACACGCATGCGCGCCGGACAGGTCGCCAAGACCGCGGCCATCAACGTGGAGACCTTCAGAACCGCCTTTGAGGTCGAGCTGAAGGAGGGCCGCGACGTGCTGTACCTGGGCTTCTCCTCCGGCCTGAGCAACACCAGCAACGCAGGTCAGCTGGCCGCAAACGAGCTGGCAGAGCTCTATCCCGAGCGCAAAATCCTCGTGGTGGACACGCTCTGCGCCTCCGCCGGTCAGGGCCTGCTGGTCTACCTGACCGTGCAGAAGCGGAACGAGGGCGCAAGCATCGAGGAGGCCGCCGCCTACGCCCGGGAGCTGGTTCCCCACCTGTGCCACTGGTTCACGGTGGACGATCTGATGTTCCTGAAGCGCGGTGGGCGCGTGAGTCCGGCGGTGGCGCTGATCGGCACCATGCTCAACATCAAGCCTGTGCTGCATGTGGACGACGAGGGACACCTGATCAAGGTCTCTCAGGCCCGCGGGCGCAAGGCCTCGCTGAAGGCCATCGTCGAGCAGTACGACGCGTTGGCGCTGACCCCCAACGCGGGCACGGTGTTCATCTGCCACGGCGACTGCATGGACGACGCGCAGCGCCTGGCCTCGATGGTTCGCGAAAAGCACGGCGTGGAGGTCAAGCTGATCACCTACACGGGCACCGTCATCGGCGCACACTCCGGCCCCGGCACGCTGGCGCTGTTCTTCCTGGGCAAGCACAGATAAATCCGCTTTCATCCCGGCTTCACCGCCGGGATATTTCTTTGGAAAAACCGCGTTCGTCCATCTTGAGTTCACATTCGGGGTATAGAATCCCGTGAGACAGGAAATTGATAAGCAAAAAGGAGCAGATTCTATGTGCACCGCAGCCACCTACAAGACCAAGTGCCACTACTTCGGCCGGAACCTGGACTACCACATCTCCTACGGCGAGTCCGTCGTGGTCACCCCGCGCAACCATCCCTTCGAGTTCCGCCGGATGGGACGGCTTGACCATCACTACGCCCTGATCGGCATGGCGACGCTGGCGGGCGACGTGCCGCTCTACTTCGACGCGACCAACGAAAAGGGCCTGAGCATGGCGGGCCTGAACTTCCCAAAGAACGCCTGCTACAAGCCGGAGATCGAGGGCAAGGACAACATCGCGCCCTTTGAGTTCATCCCCTGGATTCTGGGCAAGTGCGCGTGCGTAAAGGAGGCGCGGCCGCTGCTGGATCGCATCAACCTGCTCGCCGAGCCCTTCAGCGAACAGCTCCCGCTGGCTCCCCTGCACTGGATCATCGCCGACCGGGACGAGGCCATCGTGGTGGAGCAGATGCAGGATGGACTGAAGGTCTACGACAACCCCATCGGCGTCCTCACCAACAATCCGCCCTTCGACTACCACCTGCACAACCTGAACAACTACCTGAACGTCACCGCCGACGTGCCCGTCAGCCGCTTCGCCCCGGACTACGTGCTGGAGCGCCACAGCCTGGGCATGGGCAGCATGGGCCTTCCGGGCGACATGTCCTCGCCCTCCCGCTTCGTGCGCGCGGCGTTCACCAAGCTCAACTCCTTCTCCGGCGAGGACGAGTCCGGAAGCGTCAGCCAGTTCTTCCATATCCTGGAGTCCGTGGCCCAGCCGAGGGGCTGCACCTGCGTGGGCGAGGGCGAATACGAGTACACCCTCTACACCTCCTGCGTGAACACCGACGCCGGCGTGTTCTACTACACCACCTACGAAAACGGCCAGATCAATGCCGTGGACATGCGTCGCGAGGATCTGGACGGGAACAGGCCCGTGTCCTATCCCCTGGTGCGCGGCCAGCACTTCAATGTGCAGAACTGAATACGGCTCAACTCCACAATTGTGATGCGGCGGGGTGAGGGCACCCCGCCCTACGGCACAGAGCGAATCCGAGCAGTATTTTCAAAACCAGACGTTAGAAATCCAGTCCATTCTTGTCGGACTGGATTTCAGGTAAATGCAGGCATATCAATTGAAAAGAAACACAGAGTCCCTATCCCTCTGGTCTATGGGGATAGGGACTTGTTCGCTCAAACCGCGCCAGCGATGTGCCAGCGGCGGTTCGCCGCCGGCGGGGTGAGGGCACCCCGCCCTACGTTTTGTCGTTTTAAGATAACCTCGTTGTCATGTAGAAAAACAGATCAGAACGGGGCGTTTTCGGCGATACCGCTTCGGAGCAGCCACGCGGCGGTATCCGCGCACTCCAGCGTCTCCGCCGGGAGGGTAGCATCCTCCAGATTCTCGCCCTGGGCGAGACCGTCGCAGGCGCGCAGCAGCTCACCCAGCGCGCAGGGCGAGGCTGTCTGGACGGAGAGGGCGATTCTGCCCGCGTATTCGGCCATGAGATCGAAGTACGCCCGGGAACCTCCGAAGCCCGTCAGCGCCGTCACGCCGCCTTCGCCCAGGCGACCCTGCGCCTCAATGGCCCGGAGCATGCCGGTGGAGAGCGCCTCATCGCAGCTGTAAACGCCGTCGAGCTGCGGATTCGCCGCCAGAAGGTCGGTCATCAGCGCCACGCCTGTCTCCGCATCGGCGCTGTCCGCCGCATACGTGCCGATGATCTCGATCCCGGGATGGTTCTCCGCCAGCGCGTCCCGGCAGGCGGTGGCGCGACGTTCACTGGCCGCGTCGGAAGCAAGCGTGATGAGCGCCACCCTGCCCTGACCGGAAAGCTTCTCGCCGAGGTAGGCTGCGCCCAGCGCGCCCAGCTGCGCATCGTCGAAGGTCAGGCTTTCATCCGGGATGAGCTCACCGGGAATGCTGCCGAAGCACAGCAGGTTCGCGCCCGCCTTCATCGCGCGCTTTGCAGCTTCCTCCACCTCGTCGCTCACGGGAAGCAGGATGATGTACTTATAGTCCTGCTCGGCCATCAGCTCCAGATCCTCGGCCTGCGCTTCCGCCGAGTCGGCCTGCTTCAGCATGTAGTTCAGTTCCAGCTCCTCCGCAGTGGACTCCGCCGACCACACGGCGGCTGCGACCCAGCCGGAGGCCGCGTAGGGACAGGAGATGGCGATCCGGGGCTTCGACGCGGCAAGCGCGCAGGGACAGAGCGCCAGAAGCACGGCAAGGCACAGCGCTCTCTGGATGAATTTCAGTCGCTTCATGGTTCATCTCGCTTTTGTAAATGAAATTGCAGGAGCGAAGGGCTCCCCTGCATCCGATTATAGCACAGCCGGGGGCCAACTTCAACCGACGCGCGGGCGCGCCGCAGCCGCAAATCCCGCCGCCTTCATACAGAATTCGCGCAGAATCTCCCTTCCGGCCCAAATCTCTGAAAAAAGAGGTGGAAATATTCGCATAGATGTAATATAATGCTTATGTGGGTGTTTCTGCACTTCGACATTGAACGACCGGAAAAGGAACAGGCACTATGAACATCATCATCGTTGGCTGCGGCAAGATCGGCACCACCATCCTGTCCAGCCTGCTTGCGGAGGGCCACGACATCGTCGCCGTGGATTCCAATCCCGACGTGATCTCCGAAATCTCCAACATCTACGACAGCATGTACGTCTGCGGCAGCGGCACGGACTGCGACACGCTGACCGAGGCCGGCGTGGAGCACACCGAGCTGTTCGTGGCCGTCACCGGATCGGACGAATTGAACATGCTCAGCTGCTATATCGCCAAGAAGATGGGCGCAAAACACACCATCGCCCGCATCCGCAATCCCGAATACAACTACAAGAGCCTGGGCTTTCTGCGCCAGCAGCTGGACCTCTCCACCTCCATCAACCCCGATCTGCTGGCGGCGGAGGAGCTGTTTCAGGTGCTGAAGCTCCCCAGCGCGGTGAAGGTCGAATACTTCTCCCACCGCAACTTCGAACTGCTGGAGCTGCGGCTCAAGGAAAATTCGCCCCTGTGCGGCGCGCGGCTGAGCGAGCTGCGCAAAAAATACGAGGCGAAGTTCCTGATCTGCGTGGTGCAGCGCGGCGAGGAAGTCTACATCCCGGACGGCAGCTTCCAGCTCCAGGCGGGCGACCGCATCGGCCTGACCGCCGCCCCCAGCGAGGTGCAGAAGCTGCTGAAGATGATGGGCATTTTGCAGAAGCAGGCCCGCGACGTGATGATCCTGGGCGCGAGCCGCATGGGCTACTATCTGGCGCGCATGCTGCTGGCCAGCGGCACCAACGTAAAAATCATCGATCGGGATCACCAGCGCTGCCAGGAGATCAGCGAGAAGCTGCCCGGCGCGGTGGTGATCTGCGGCGACGGCGCGCAGCAGGAGCTGCTGCTGGAGGAGGGCATCTGCTCCATGGACGCCTTCATCTCCCTCACCGGCATGGACGAGGAGAACATCCTGATCTCCTTCTTCGCCTCTTCCCAGGGCGTTAAGAAGGTGATCTCCAAGGTCAACCGCCACGAGCTGCACTTCATCGCGGAGAAGCTGGGTCTGGACACCCTGATCTCCTCGCGCTCGGTCAGCTCCAACGTGCTCTCCCGCTACGCCCGCGCGTTGCAGAACTCGCTGGGCAGCAACGTGGAGACCCTGTACAAGCTGATGGACGGCAGGGCGGAGGCGCTGGAGTTCCGCGTGCAGGCGGACTTCCCCATGACCAACGTCCCGCTGAAGGACATGCGCCTGAGAAGCGGCATCCTGATCGCGGGCATCATCCGCAACCGAAAGACCATCATCCCCTCGGGCGTGGACGTGATCCAGAGCGGCGACCGGGTGATCGTGCTCTCGGCAGCCAGCGGCATGCACGACCTTTCGGACATCCTGATGCAGTGATGCTGCCGACGGGGAAAGGTGTGGTACTTGTTTCATGAATCGCAGAATGATACTCAACACGGTGGGACTGATGCTGAAGGTGGAGGCGGCGCTGTTGCTGCTGCCGGCCTTCGCGGCGCTGATCTACGGCGAAAACTGCCTGTGGTCGATCCTGATTTCGGCGGCGATCTCCCTGGCGGCGGGCTTCGGGCTGACGCTGCTGAGCAAGCCGAAGAGCCAGGTCATCTACGCCCGCGAAGGCTTCATCACCGTGGCGCTTTCCTGGATCGCGGTCTCCGCCGTGGGCGCGCTGCCCTTCTACATCTCCCGGGAGATCCCCTCCTACATCGACGCCTTCTTCGAGACCGTCAGCGGCTTCACCACCACCGGCGCGTCGATCCTTGCAAACGTGGAGGTCATGAGCCGGGGCCTCTTGTTCTGGCGGAGCTTTACCCACTGGGTGGGCGGCATGGGCGTGCTGGTGTTCGTGATGGCGCTGGTGCCCAGCGTCACCGACCGCTCCATTCACATCATGCGCGCGGAGATGCCCGGCCCGGTGGTGGGCAAGCTCATGCCCCGCGCGAGGGACACCGCCAGCATCCTGTACAAGATCTACGTGGGCATGACCCTTGCGCAGATTGTGCTTATGTGGGCCGGCGGCATGCCGCTGTACGAGAGCATCGTGCACGCCTTCGGCACGGCGGGCACCGGCGGCTTCGGCGTGAAGGTCGACAGCATCGCGGGCTACAGCCCGTATCTGCAGTGGGTCATCACGGTGTTCATGCTGCTCTTCGGCGTCAACTTCAACCTCTACTACCTGCTCCTGATCCGCCGCTTCCGCGCGGCCGCCCAGAGCAGCGAGTGCTGGTACTATCTGGGTATCGTGGGCGTGAGCATCGCGCTGATCACCGCAAACATCCTGCCCATGTATGAAAACCTCCAGGAGGCGCTGCGGCTGTCGGCCTTCCAGGTGGCCTCCATCGTCACCACCACCGGCTACGCCACGGCGGATTTCAACCTCTGGCCCCAGTTCTCCAAGGCGATCCTTCTGCTCTTGATGATCGTGGGCGCCTGCGCGGGCTCCACCGGCGGCGGCCTGAAGGTCTCCCGCGCGGTGATGCTGTTCAAGACGGTGGGCAGGGAGATCCGCCACCTGCTGCACCCGCGCTCGGTCAACAGCGTGCGCTTCGAGGGCAAGCAGGTGGACGGCGCAACGCTCAAGGGCGTGAGCAGCTACTTCGCGCTCTACATCATCTGCATCCTGGCAATCTGCCTGATCCTGAGCCTGGAGCCCTTCGATCTGGAGACCAACCTCAGCGCCACGCTGGCCTGCTTCAACAACATCGGCCCCGGCCTCGCGGCGGTGGGCCCGGCCTCCAACTACGCGGCCTATTCGCCGCTGTCCAAGCTGGTGCTGTCATTGGCCATGCTGCTGGGCCGACTGGAAATCTATCCCCTGCTGCTGACCCTGATCCCCACCACCTGGATCAAGAAGTGAGCTTTCCCCTCCGTTTAACCCCCGCGCGGGTTTGAAATCCGCCGCAGCGGGTTATGAATAAACATCAGAAACGAACATCATCCGGTTCCGCGAAGAAAGGAAGATACCATGTACTGCGTAAGAAAAGTCAGCGACCGCATCACCTGGATCGGCGGCGAGGATCGCCGCCTGGCCCTGTTTGAGAACGTCTATCCCATTCCCACCGGCGTATCCTACAACAGCTACTTCATCGACGATGAAAAGACGCTGGTGATGGACACCGTGGATCGCGCCGTCGGCGGCCAGTTCTTCGAGAACCTGGAATACATGCTGGGCGAGCGCAAGCTGGACTACCTCGTGGTCAACCACATGGAGCCCGACCATGCCGCCACCGTGGGCGAGCTGGTGCGCCGCTACCCCGAGACCACCATCGTCTGCAACAGCAAGATTGAGGTCATGCTGCGCCAGTATTTCAACTTCGAGACCGAAGGCCGCGTGCAGATCGTGAAGGAAGGCGACGTGCTCTCCACGGGCGCGATGCAGTTCACCTTCGTCATGGCCCCCATGGTGCACTGGCCGGAGGTCATGATGACCTATGAGATCACCCAGAAGGTGCTCTTCTCCGCCGACGCCTTCGGCACCTTCGGCGCGCTCAACGGCCGCATCTTCGCCGATCAGGTGGACTTCGAGCGCGACTACATGGACGAGGCCCGCCGCTACTACACCAACATCGTGGGCAAGTACGGCACCCAGGTCAAGGCCATCCTGAAGAAGGCCTCCACCATCGAGATCGAGATGATCTGCCCCCTGCACGGCTTCGTGTGGCGCAGGAATCTGGGCGACTTCATCGAGAAGTACCAGCTCTGGGCGCACTATGAGCCCGAGGAGCAGGGCGTGCTGCTGGCCTACGCCTCCGTCTACGGCGGCACCGAGAACGCGGCCAACATCCTGGCCACCCAGCTCATCGAGCGCGGCGTGAAGGTGCAGATGTACGATGTGTCCGTGACCCATCCCTCCTACATCCTCTCCGACGCCTTCCGCTACAGCCACCTGGTGCTGGCCTCCACCACCTACAACGCCGGCATCTTCGTCAACATGGAGAATCTGGTGCACGACATCGCCAACCACAACCTGCAGAACCGCACGGTGGCGCTGATCGAGAACGGCAGCTGGGCCCCCACCAGCGCGGGCCTGATGCGCAAGGTGCTCTCCGGCCTGAAGGGCACCGAGTTCATTGAGAACACCGTGACCCTGCGCAGCTCCCTGAAGGAGAACCAGATCGCCGATCTTGCCGCGCTGGCGGACGAGATCGTGGCCACCATGACCAAGGACGCGGCCCCGGCTCCCGTCGTCGCGCCCGCAGCCGCTCCGGTCAATGCATCCCTGGTGGATCCCACCGCCATGTTCAAGCTCAGCTACGGCCTGTTCGTGCTGACCGCGCTGGACGGCGACAAGCACAACGGCTGCATCATCAACACCGCGGCCCAGCTCACCGACAACCCCAAGCGCATCACCATCGCCGTGAACAAGGCCAACTACACCCACGACATGATCCTCAAGACCGGCGTGTTCAACGTCTCCGTGCTGAGCACCTCCGCGCCCTTTGCCCTGTTCAAGCAGTTCGGCTTCCAGAGCGGCCGCGACACGGAGAAGTTCGACGGCAAGTATGAGATCCGCGTCAGCGACAACGGCCTGATTTACCTCAACCAGTACGCCAACGCCTTCATCTCCGGCAAGGTGGTGGACGCGCTGGACTACGGCACCCACACCCTGTTCGTGGCCGACGTGACCGAGGCCAAGGTGCTCTCGAAGGAGTCCAGCGTGACCTACGCCTACTACTTCGATCACATCAAGCCCAAGCCGCAGCCGAAGGACGAGACCAAGCCCGGCTGGATCTGCAAGATCTGCGGCTACGTCTACGAGGGCGAGGACCTGCCCGCCGACTTCATTTGCCCGCTGTGCAAGCACGGCGCGGAGGACTTCGAGCGCACCTAAAACAGCATCATCCATTTACAGGAGATTGGAACGGAGGTTCCGATCTCCTGTTTTCATTCTTCATACCCAGTTATTGTTGAATTTATAATTGCAGCATAAGATGGTACACGGAGGATGAAACTGAAAGGAAAGGGGAAAACGCGCGTGAATACCGTCAAATCGCCGAAAAAACCGCTGATATTCTACTATTTTATCTTCATGCTGGCGCTGTTCCTGATCAACGTGCTGCTGATGCCCAGCGTCAGCGAGATGAAAATTGAAGAGGTGGACTACGGCACCTTCATCACCATGACCGAGGACAAGCAGATCGATCAGGTGGAGATCCAGGCCAACCGCATCCTATTCACCGACAAGGAGGGCAAGGTCTACAAGACCGGCCTGATGGACGATCCCAACCGCACCGAGCGGCTGTACGCCTCCGGCGCGCAGTTCTCCAGCGAGATCATCGAGGAGATGTCCCCGCTGCTGAGCTTCTTTCTGAGCTGGGTCGCCCCGATGCTCATCATCATCCTGCTGGGCCAGCTGCTGACCCGCAAGCTGATGAAGTCCGCCGGCGGCTCGAATTCCATGATGTTCAACATGGGCAAGAGCAACGCCAAGGTCTATGTGCAGTCCACCAACGGCATCAAGTTTACCGACGTGGCCGGCGAGGACGAGGCCAAGGAGAACCTGACCGAGATCGTGGACTACCTGCACAACCCCGAGAAGTACAAGGAGATCGGCGCGCAGATGCCCAAGGGCCTGCTGCTGGTCGGCCCTCCCGGCACCGGCAAGACGATGCTTGCAAAGGCCGTGGCCGGCGAGGCCAACGTGCCCTTCTTCTCCATGTCCGGTTCGGAATTCGTTGAGATGTTCGTGGGCATGGGCGCTTCCAAGGTGCGCGACCTGTTCAAGCAGGCCAAGGAGAAGGCCCCCTGCATCGTGTTCATCGACGAGATCGACGCCATCGGCAAGAAGCGCGACGGTCAGATGGGCGGCAACGACGAGCGCGAACAGACGCTCAACCAGCTGCTGACCGAAATGGACGGCTTCGAGGGCAACAACGGCGTGATTATCCTGGCGGCCACCAACCGTCCGGAGTCCCTCGACCCGGCGCTGACCCGTCCGGGCCGCTTTGACCGCCGCGTGCCCGTGGAGCTGCCCGACCTGAAGGGCCGCGAGGAGATCCTGAAGGTGCACGCGAAGAAGATCAAGCTGGAGGGCCCGGTGGACTTCAACCGCGTGGCCCGCATGGCATCCGGCGCATCCGGCGCGGAGCTTGCCAACATCGTAAATGAAGCGGCGCTGCGGGCGGTGCGCGACGGCCGCAAGGGCGCGACCCAGGCCGACCTGGAGGAGAGCATCGAGGTGGTCATCGCGGGCTATCAGAAGAAGAACGCCATCCTCACCGCCGAGGAAAAGCGCATCGTATCCGCCCACGAGATCGGCCACGCGCTGGTGGCGGCAAAGCAGACCAACTCCGCCCCGGTTCAGAAGATCACCATCATTCCCCGCACCTCCGGCGCACTGGGCTACACCATGCAGGTGGAGGAGGGCAACCACTACCTGATGAGCAAGACCGAGATCGAGAACAAGATCGCCACCTTCACCGGCGGACGCGCCGCCGAGGAAGTGATGTTCGGCTCCGTGACCACCGGCGCATCCAACGACATCGAGCAGGCCACCAAGCTTGCCCGCGCGATGATCACCCGCTACGGCATGAGCGAGGACTTCGACATGGTGGCGCTGGAGACCGTGACGAACCAGTACCTGGGCGGCGACGCGTCGCTGGCCTGCTCGGCAGAGACCCAGACCCAGATCGATCGGCAGGTGGTGGAGCTAGTCAAGAAGCAGCATAACAAGGCCATAAAGATTCTGATGGACAATCGCGAAAAGCTCAACGAGCTGACCGAGTTCCTCTACGACCGCGAAACCATCACCGGCGAGGAATTCATGCAGATCCTCAACGGCTGATTTCGGCATTCTCCCCCTTCGCCCGCATCGCCGGATTCCCGGACGGTGCGGGCTTTTTCTGTCCAACTTCCCTTTTGGACTTGCGGGCTTTACAGAGATGGGCTAAGATGGGAATAGATGAAACTCCGCTCCCGAGGGTGGGAGCCGCAATACGAAAGAGAGAGGCCCGTACCCATGCAAACCGGAACCCGGAACATGACCGTCGGCAGCGTGCGCCGCGTGATCGTCAGCTTTGCTATGCCCATCTTCCTGAGCCAGCTGTTTCAGCAGCTGTACAACACGGCGGACTCGGTGATCGTGGGCAACCTGCTGGGCAAGCAGGCGCTGGCGGCGGTGAGCTCGTCCGCGTCGCTGATTCAGCTGCTCACCGCACTGATGATCGGCATCGCGCTGGGCGCGGGCGTGGTGATCTCCCGCTACTTCGGCGCGGAGGACCACGAAACGCTCTCCCGGGCCATCCACACCACGGTCTCCTTCGGCCTGATCGCAGGCGCGGCGCTGACGCTGATCGGCGTGCTGCTCTCCCCCACCCTGCTGCGTTGGATGGGCACCGCGCCGGACGTGATGGACAATTCCGTTGTCTACTTCCGCAACTACTTCCTCGGCTCCATGGCGGTGATGCTCTACAACGTGTTCACCGGCATCATGAACGCCCTGGGCGACAGCCGCCGCCCGCTGTACTACCTGATGCTCTCCTCCGCGCTGAACGTGGCACTGGACCTCTTGTTCATCGGCGCGTTTCACCTGGGCGTGGGCTCGGCGGCGGTGGCCACGGTGATCTCCCAGGCGATGAGCGCACTGCTGAGCTTTCTGCACCTGCGCAAACCCGGCACGATCTTCCAGCTTCGGCTGCGCAGGCTGCGCGTGCACCTCGATCTGATGAAGGAGATAGTGCGCATGGGCCTGCCCACCGGCGTGCAGAACTCCGTCATCTCCATCGCAAACGTGCTGGTGCAGAGCTACATCAACTCCTTCGGCTCCGACGCAATGGCCGCCTGCGGCACCTACGCCAAGCTCCAGGGCTTCGGCTTTCTGCCCATCACCAGCTTCGCGCTGGCGCTGACCACCTTCGTCAGCCAGAACCTGGGCGCGAAGCAGTACGATCGCGCAAGGCAGGGCGCGCGCTTCGGCATCCTGTCCACGGTGATCATGGCGGAGATCATCGGCGTTTTGATGGTCATCTTCGCCGTCCCGATGGCGAGGCTCTTCAACAGCGACCCGGAGGTGGTGCGCATCGCCGTGAGCCAGACCCGCATCGAGAACCTGTTCTTCTGCCTGCTGGCCTTCTCCCACGCCGTCGCCGGCGTGTGCCGGGGTGCAGGTCGGGCTACGGTGCCCATGCTGGTGATGCTCTCGTCCTGGTGCGTGTTCCGCATCATCTTCATCTCCATCGCCATGCGCATCCTGCGCGACATCCGCGTGCTGTTCTGGTGCTACCCCCTCACCTGGGCCATCAGCTCGGCCATCTTCCTGATCTACTACCTCAAATCCGACTGGGTGCACGGCTTTGAACGCCCCCGCGCACACTTCGCCCTGCACCATTAAGGAGGCGCATCCATGGAAATCAACAAGAACACCGGCATGCAGTACCGCCCCGGCGCGGGCGGGGATCAGCTGTCCGTGCTGGGCTACGGCTGCATGCGCTTTACCAAGAAGGGCGGCGCCGTCGATCTGGACAAGGCCGGGCGCGAGCTGATGGCTGCCATCGACGGCGGCGTGAACTACCTGGACACCGCCTACATCTATTCCGGCAACGAGGTCGCCGTGGGCAAGATTCTGGAGAAGTACAGCGCCCGCGACCGGGTGTATCTGGCCACGAAGCTGCCGCAGTACCTCATCAAGTCCCGCGCGGGGGTGGAGCGCACCTTCCGCGAGGAGCTGAGCCGCCTGCGCACCGACCACATCGACTACTACCTCATGCACATGATCACCGACGTGGCCTCCTGGCACAAGCTGGAATCTCTGGGCATCCGGGAGTGGATCGCCGAGAAGAAGCAGGCGGGTGAGATCCGGCACATCGGCTTCTCCTTCCATGGCAACACCGACATGTTTTTGCAGATCCTGAACGCCTACGACTGGGACTTCTGCCAGATCCAGTACAACTACATGGACGAGCACAGTCAGGCGGGACGGCGCGGTCTGGAGGCTGCGCAGGCGAAGGGTATTCCGGTGATCATCATGGAGCCGCTGCGTGGCGGACGGCTGGTGAACCTGCTGCCGAAGGCCGCGCAGGCCCGCATCGCGGCACATCCGCACGGATGGACGGCGGCGCAGTGGGGCCTGAACTGGCTGTGGGACCAGCGCGGCGTGACCTGCGTGCTCTCCGGCATGAACAGCATGGAGATGGTTGAGGAGAACCTGCGCGCGGCCTGTGATTCCCGCGCGGGGAGCTTTACGGCGGAGGACTTCGACTTCATCGATGGACTCAGAAAGGAGATCAATGCCAGCGTGCGCGTGGGCTGCACCGGCTGCGGCTACTGCATGCCCTGCCCTCAGGGCGTGGACATCCCCGGCAGCTTCCGCTGCCTGAACGAGATCGCCATCGACGGCAGGAAAAAGGCCACCAAGGAGTACTGGCAGGTGACCGCCGTGCGCAAGGTGCCCGGCAGCGCCTCACGCTGCATCGGCTGCGGCAAGTGCGAACGCCACTGTCCCCAGCAGATTCCCATCCGGGAGATGCTAAAGGTCGCGGCGAAGGAGCTGGAGACCCCCTTCTACAAGATCGGCCGCTGGGCCATGCAGGTCTGGAAGCCGTGGTAAATGCGGCGAGCCGCCGGCAGGCAGGGCCTGCTGCCACATTGCTTCGCGGTTTCGGCGAACGAGTCCCTATCCCCATAGATCAGAGGGATAGGGACTCTGTGTTGCTTTCCGATTGAAATTTCAGCCGATTACACGAAATTCGACCCGGCAGGAATGGGTCGAATTTCTTACGTCCGGCTTTAAAAATACTTTGGCGAGCCGCCGCTGGCGGGATGTGGGCATCCCGCCCTACGGCGATTTGGGGTTTGTCGCAAGGCATTTTCTCCATTTCGGTGATCCGGCGGGATGAGGGCATCCCGCCCTACTCCTCATAGACGTAGGGCGGGGTGACTTCACCCCGCCGAATCGCATCAAAACGTCAGATTGCCGCGGAGAGTTTCATACACCACGCCCACGAATTCCCGCATCAGGTAGTGCGGCAGGGAGAGCATCGTGGTGGCCACGGGAACGCCGTGCACGTCCTCCCAGCCCTGGTTGCGGGCAAGCGCCAGCGCGCGGAAGATGTGGAAGTTGTTGGTCACGAGGCCCACGCTTGCGCCCTCGGGGATCAGAGATCGGCTGTTGCGCAGGTTCGCGGCGGTGTCGGTGGACTGCTCCTCCAGAATCAGCCGCGCGGGGTCGATTCCGGCGGCAAGCATGTTCTCGTACATGCACCGGGCCTCGCTGATCTCCTCGCCGCTGCCCTGACCGCCCGAGAGCACGACGATGGTTCCCGGATTGTCCCGCAGGTACTCCACGCCCACCCGAATGCGGTTGCGCAGGCTGCCGCTGGGCACGGTTCCGTTCACCCGCGCGCCCAGCACCACGATGTAATTCAGGCCCTGCTCGGGTTCCATCATGCCGCCGCAGAGGATCACGCCCTCCACGGTGAGAAAAAACGCCAGCGCCAGACAGAACAGAATCCGCAGCGCGCGCAGCAGTTTCCTATGGCGCGGATACCTTCCGCTCTTCTCCACCTGCCGCCAGTAGAGGTAGCGCGCGATGCACAGAATGCCTCCGAGCAGCCACAGAAATTGCAGCGACTGTCCGAAGCGCACAAAGACGCCCAGCGCGAGGTAGTAGGCAATCATGGCGATTCCGAGAAGCAAAATCAGGCGGTTGACGATTCGTCCACACTTTTTCATCTGTAATGCATCCTTTCACAGAAAGGGGGAGCCTGCCGAAAGGCAAGCTCCCCTCCTGTTATTTCGACGCATTTTGCGCCGGATTGGTTCCAATTCAATGGAAATTACTTCAGCGTCTCCACGGCGGCGCGCTCGGCGGGCAGCATGGCCACGTAGCGCTCCATGAACTTCGCAAAGCCCGCAACGTCCACCGGATCGGGCTCCAGCGTGACGCTCTTCATGCCTGCGAACACCTTGTCCTGCAGGTAGGCCTCCAGGGTCTCGCCCTCGGCTTGATTCACCATGTAGGAAGCCAGCAGCGCGATGCCCCATGCGCCGCCCTCGCCCGCAGTCTCCATCACGGAAACCGGCGCGTTGAACGCAGCTGCGGTGAGCTTCTGGCCGACGTCCTTGGTCTTGTACAGTCCGCCGTGGCCCAGCATGCGATCCACCTTCACGCCCTCGGCGTCCAGGATGTTCTGGCCCAGCTTGATCGCGCCCAGTGCGGAGAACACGATGGCGCGGGCGAAGTTGCCTAGGGTGAAGTTCGCGTCGGGGGTGCGCGCCATCAGCGGACGGCCCTCCTCGAAGCCGGTGATGTGCTCGCCGGAGAAGTAGCCGTAGGTCATCACGCCGCCGCAATCGGGATCGGCGGTCAGCGCACCGTTCAGGATCGCGCCGTAGAGGGTGTTGCCATCGATGTTCGCGCCGATGGCCTTCGCAAACTCATTGAACACGCCGGCCCAGGCGTTCAGATCGGAGGTGCAGTTGTTGCAGTGCACCATGGCCACCAGGCTGCCGGAGGGCGTGGTCACCAGGTCGATCTCCGGGTGCACGTCCTTGAGGGGCTGCTCCAGAACCACCATGGAGAACACGGAGGTGCCCGCGGAGATGTTGCCGGTGCGCTGGGCCACGGAGTTGGTGGCGGTCATGCCGGTGCCGGCGTCGCCCTCAGGCGGGCACAGCGGAATGCCGGCCTCCAGATCGCCCGCGGGATCCAGCAGCTTCGCGCCCTCGGCGGTCAGCGTGCCCGCATCCTGACCCGCGCACAGCACCTGGGGCAGAATGTCCTTCAGCTTCCAGGCAAAGCCCTTGGGGGCGACCAGCGCGTCGAACTTCTCGATCATCTCGGGGATGTAATCCTTGGTCGCGGGGTCGATGGGGAACATGCCGGAGGCATCGCCCACGCCCAGCACCTTGCGGCCGGTGAGGATCCAGTGGATGTAGCCCGCCAGCGTGGTGAAGTAGGTCACGTCCTTCACGTGCTCCTCGCCGTTGAGGATCGCCTGATACAGATGGGCGATGCTCCAGCGCTGGGGGATGTTGTAGTGGAACAGCTCGGTAAGCGCCGCCGCCGCCTCGCCGGTGATGGTGTTGCGCCAGGTGCGGAAGGGCACCAGCAGCTTGTCGTCCTTGTCAAAGGCCATGTAGCCGTGCATCATCGCACTGAAGCCGATGGCGGCAACCTTGGTAAGCGTCACGCCGCACTTCTCCTGCACGTCCTTCTTCAGCTTGGCGTAGCAATCCTGCAGGCCCGCATGAATGGCCTCCAGGCTGTAGGTCCACACGCCGTCCAGCAGCTGGTTCTCCCAGCCGTGGGAGCCGAACGCCACGGGCACATGGTTTTCGTCGATCAGAACGGCCTTGATGTTGGTGGAACCGAACTCAATGCCGATGACTGCCTTTTCCAGATTCAGAGCCATAAAAATCATCCTCCCATTTGAAGCATGGTTTGCAAAGTTGCTGGAATAATTATAACATACATCTCGGGGTTTGTCTTGCCTATACACAAGATTTTCTTTCGATTTCCGCAATCTTTGTCCAGATGCGCTCCAGAAATTCGCCCATCACGTAGAACAGCGTCTCGAAGCGCAGATAGGAAAGCGCGTTGTCGTCCCAGAGGAAGCGCACCGACGGCGGAAACTCCTCGTCGCCCTCCCAGAACTGGAACACCGCGTAGAAGCCGGGGAACACCTCGAAGGTGCAGGCGGCGTCGCCCTGGGGAAAGGGGGCCAGGGCGACGCCCTCCAGCGCACGCTTCAGCGCCGGAATGTGCTCCTGAATGCGGTCGGCGTGGCGCTGGTGAAAGCTGGAAGCGCTGGGATTGCTCTGTCCGGTATGCTTGAGCGCGTTGACCGCGCGCCAGCGGCCGCTCATGCCCGGAAGAACGTTGTCCCGGCAGAGGTAATCGAAGATGCTCAGGGATGCGTTGAACCCGGCGGGGCGCTGCGCATCCAGATTCTCCACGGCCGCCGTACTTCGGTCGATGCGGTGGCGCTGGCCCAGGTAGCGCAGGTACAGATATTGATCGTCCGACTCCAGATGATAGCGCCGGATCATCTCCCCCTGATCCCAGGTAAGAAACAGGCGCTGCCCCAGCGCCAGCATCTGATCGTAGTTGCTCATGCGTCTCTCCCTCCCTGCATGTGAAAAGGGCCGTCTCAAAACAATTCGTCGTATTGAGACAGCCCCACAATGCTTGCGGCGGGGTGATGGCACCCCGCCCTACATCTGTTAGAGGATTGTCCCAAAGCACTTTCTCGTTTTGAGACAGTCCCCTTCGGTGAAAATTAACCCAGCAGCGCGCGGTCGTTGACGAACTCGTCGCCGCTGGCCTTGGCAAACTGCTCCAGCAGCATCTCGACGGTGAGGTGCTTCTTCTGCTCGCCCTTGATGTCCAGAATCACGCGGCCCTCGTGCATCATGATGAGACGGTTGCCGTAGGCGATGGCGTCCTTCATGTTGTGGGTAACCATCATGGTCATCAGGTGGTTCTCCTCGACGATCTGCCGGGAGAGCTGGAGCACCTTCGCGGCCGTGCGGGGATCCAGCGCGGCGGTGTGCTCGTCCAGCAGCAGGAGCTTCGGCTTCTTCAGCGTGGCCATCAGCAGGGTCAGCGCCTGGCGCTGTCCGCCGGAGAGCAAGCCCACCTTGGTGGTCATGCGATCCTCCAGGCCCAGGCCCAGGGTCTTAAGCTTCTCGCGGTAGCCCTCGCGCTCGGCCTTGGTGATGCCCGCGCGCAGGGTGCGCTTCTGACCGCGGCGCGCAGCCAGCGCAAGGTTCTCCTCGATCTGCATGGTGGCGGCGGTGCCGGTCATGGGATCCTGGAACACGCGGCCCAGCAGGTTTGCGCGACGATGCTCGGAGAGGTTGGTCACGTCCACGCCATCGATGACAATCTTGCCCTCGTCCACCGGCCACACGCCGGCGATGGCGTTCAGGATGGTGGACTTGCCCGCGCCGTTGCCGCCGATGACGGTCACGAAGTCGCCGTCCTCCAGGTGGAGGTTCACGCCGTTGAGCGCGACCTTCTCATTGACGGTCTTGGCGTTGAAGGTCTTGCGGATGTCGATCAGGTCAAGCATGCTTGCGGCCTCCCTTCATGCGGATCTTGCCCTTCCAGTAGGGGATCGCCAGGAACAGTGCGACGATCAGCGCGGAGAGGAGCTTGAGCAGGTTCGTGTCGAGGCCCAGCCACAGCACGATCTGGATGACGATGTAGTAGATCACCGCGCCCAGCGCCACGGCAAACAGCTTCAGCGCGAAGTTGCGGAAGAGCTTGCCGAAGATCACGTCGCTGATGATGACCGCAGCCAGGCCGATGACGATGGCGCCGCGGCCCATGTTCACGTCCACGAAGCCCTGATAGTGGGAGTACATGGCGGAGGCCAGCGCCACGATGCCGTTGGCGATCATCAGGCCCAGAATCTTGCAGAAATTGGTGTTGATGCCCTGTGCGCGGGCCATTGCGGCGTTTGCGCCGGTGGCGCGCAGCGAACAGCCCAGCTCGGTTCCGAAGAACCAGTACAGCACGCCGATGAGCACTGCGATCACGATGATCGTGATGAAGATCGGGTTGCGCACGGACAGCTCCTTGACGTAGCGGGAGCTGACGATCAGATCGTACTTCGTCACGCTGACCGCCTGGTTGGCCTTGCCCTGCATGATGGTCAGGTTGATGGAGTACAGCGACAGCTGCGTCAGGATGCCGGCGAGGATGGGCGGAATGCCCATGGCCGTGTGGAACAGGCCCGTCGCCAGACCGGCCAGCATGCCCGCAATGATGGCGCAGAGCAGCGCGATCCAGACGTTCACACCCTGCATCATCAGCATGATGCACACCGCGCCGCCCGTGGCCATCGTGCCGTCCACGGTCAGGTCGGAATAGTCAAGAACTTTATAGGTAATGAAGAGACCGATCGCCATGATGCCCCAGATGAGTCCCTGCGCGATTGCGCCGGGCATGGCGTTGAGCAGTGTCGTGAAATTCAAGTTTCTTCCCCCAAATGAAAATTATGTGAAAAGAACAGTGGGTTGACCACTGTTCTTTTCGGGAACAGAATGGATTAGCCGATGGCGACGTAGTCCTCGGGAACGGTCACGCCCAGGATCTCGCACAGCTCCGCATTGTACTCCTTGGTGAACTTGGGAGCGTACTGGACGGGCATGGTGGAGACGTCCGCGCCGTTGACCAGGATCTCGTAGGCCATTTCGCCGGTGGCATAGCCGATGTCATAGTAGCTGATGGACAGGGTGGCAACGCCGCAACCGGAGCAGATGCCTTCCTCGCCGGCGACAACCGGGATGCCCGCGGGCTCAACCACGTTGCGGATGGCTTCGGTGCAGGAGGCGGCGGTGTTGTCGGTGGGGATGTAAATCACTTCGCTGGTCGCGCAGGCGTTGGTGGTGACGGAGGCGACGTCGTTGGAGTCGGTGAAGGCGTACTCGGTGCAGTTGTAGCCCATCTCGGTCAGATAGCCCTTGATGACGTTGATCTGATAGACAGAGTTGGCCTCGGCGGAGCAGTAGATCAGGCCGACTTCCTTGGCGTCCGGGAACAGCTCCTGAATCATCGCAGCCTGGCCGTCCAGGGGAGCGAGGTCGGAGGTGCCGGAGATGTTGATGCCGGTGGTGCCGGTCCAGTCCGCGATGTCCAGGGCGGTGGCATAGTCGGTGACGGAGGTGCCCAGGATCGGGATGTCTGCGGTGCCGGCCTGCGCAGCCTGCAGCGCGGGGGTGGCGTTGGCCATGATCAGGTCCACTTCCTCAGCGATGAGGGAGTTGATGATGGTGATGCAGGTGGCGGAATCGCCGGAGGCGTTCTGCTCATCGAAGGTGACGGAATCGCCCAGCTTCTCGGTCAGAGCATCGCGGAAGCCCTGGGTGGCGGCGTCCAGCGCGGGGTGCTGCACCAGCTGGCAAATGCCGACGGTGTAGGTCTCCTCTGCCATTGCCGGCAGAGCGAGCACGATCATCAGAGCGACCATGATTGCAAGAATCTTTTTCATGTGTTGTTCCTCCTAAATTTTTTTGTCTCCTGGGGGAACGGCTTCCCCGACGGAAACATAAACGCCCCCGGCATACTTTCGCATGCAGAGGGCGTAAATCACGCGGTACCACCTCAGTTTGCCCGAACCTCGCGGTTCAAGCCTCAGGGACAGCCTTCACTGTCGGCTTCTGTAACGGGAAGCCCCCGGCAGCACCTACGCAGCGGCCCTCGCCGCCTTCAGCGCCCGGCTTCCGGGATGAATTCCCCCGTCTCGCGGATGCCTCCCTTCCAGCGCGCCGGAGGCTCTCTGAAATCCGCGGCGCGACAGGCTACTTGTTCCCGGTCATCGCCTTTTCGTTTTCCCGAAATCATTTCGGGGGTAAACACTGTAATAATGAGAAAATTATAACCAGATTCCCGCCGTCTGTCAAGTGGAAATGATGTTAAAACCGCGTGAATCTTAACACACCGTAAATTTTCCGCTTGTGCGCGCAGGAATTGCAAAGCGGGCGCGGACGTGCTATACTGGTAGCGTCCGTGCCGGGAATATTTCCGCGCGGAATGCGGGGATACAAACGAGCTGCGGAGCTCCGCAGTGGAAGCGAGGTATGCAAATGAAATTTCACGCCGAATGCGCGGCCTGCCTGGTGGAGGCCAACCTGCGCAAGGCCGCGCCGGTTCAGGATCAGGCCCTGCGGGCGGAGTACATGCGCAGAATCTGCGAAATCATCGCCGAAGCGGACATGGAGAACGAAGCTCCGCCGCTGGTGGACGCGCGCATCATCCGCCTGCGGCGGGATCTGCTGGGCATTGAGGACGACTTCACCGCGATCAAGCACAGCTTCAACCAGCTGCTGCTGGGGCTGTGCGACAAGCTGCGCGCGCGCATCGACGCTGCTGAGGATCCGCTGTACGCGGCGCTTCAGCTCTCTATGGCCGGAAACTACATCGACTTTGGCGTGCTGCGGGACGTGGATCCCGACGAGCTGCTGCGGCTGCTGGACGACGCGGCGGAGAAGCACGTGAACCGCGACGAGTACGAGCAGCTTCGCGACGACCTGGCCCGGCCCGGCGGCGAGCTGGTGTTCATCCACGACAATTGCGGCGAGATCGTGCTGGACAGGCTGCTGATCGAGACGATCAGGCGGCTGTACCCCCAGCAGGAGATCGTCTCGCTGGTGCGCGGCACGCCGGTGCTCAACGACGCGACCCTGGAGGACGCGGTGGAGGCGGGGCTGCCCGAGGTGGCCGAGCTGATGGAGAATGGCCTGGAGTACGTTGCCGGAACCGACCTGGAGCGCGTGCCCGAGGCCGTGCGCGCGCGCATCTGCAATGCCAAGCTGGTGATCGCCAAGGGGCAGGGCAACTTCGAGACCCTCACCGGCTGCGGTCTGAACGTGTACTACCTGTTCCTGAGCAAGTGCGCGGGCTACACCCAGTGGTACGGCTTCGAGCGCTTCAGCGGCGTTCTGGCCAACGACCGGCGCATGCGCTTCGGAAAGTGAGGCAGCATTAAGGGGGAGCCTCCCACTCGGGAGGCTCCCCCTTTTGATATACCTGCGGCTCCACTTCCGTCGGGCAGGGCTTTCACCCGCACCCCGTCAGAGGATGAACAGCTCCAGCACGTACACCGTGGCGCAGCATGCGATGGCGACCTTGAACAGGCTCGCGCCCCGCCAGGCCAGCGCCATGCCCACGATGAGCGCCGCAAGGCCCGACCACTGGCTGCCGGTGGCCTCCATGATGGATGGGAAGGTCATCACCGACAGCGTGACATAGGGCACGTAATAAAGGAAGGAACGGATGTAGACGTTCTTGATCTCCCGGCGCACCAGCGTCAGCGGCAGCACGCGGATCAGATAGGTGACGATGGCCATCACCGCGATGTAGACGTAGATGTTATTCCGCATCCTTCTTCACCTCCCGAATGGGGAACAGCAGCGCGGCGGCCGCGGAGATGGCAACGGTCAGGATGATCGTCTTGACGCCGGAGGAGATGGCGTCGAAGGCCGGAATGCGGTTGAAGGCGAAGCTCAGCGCCATGGAGACGAGCACCAGGCCGCCGATCACCTTCGAGGTCTTGGACGGCGGCACGAAGATGGCGATGAACATGCCGTACAGGCCCACCGACAGCGCGCTGACCAGGCTGGCGGGCAGGATGTTGCCCACGATCACGCCCAGGCAGGTGCCGATGGCCCAGCCCGGACAGGCCAGGGAGATCGCACCGTAGGTATAGAAGGGATTGAGATGCCCCGGTGCGGAGATGGACACGCCGAACACCTCGTCGGTGACGTACCAGCCGATCAGCATGCGGTGTCCGATGCCCGTCTTGGGCGAGAGCTTCTGGCTCAGCGAGAAGGACATCAGCAGGTAGCGGGCGTTGGCCACCAGCTCCATGATGGCCACCTCCAGGTAGCTGGCCCCCGCGCCGATGAGCGTGAAGCCCACGAATTCGCCCGCGGAGGCGTTGATGAGGAAGCTGGTCAGCGTGGCCTGAAAGGCCGTCAGTCCCGCGTTCTTTGCGGCGATGCCCAGCGTGAAGGCCACCGCCAGATAGCCCAGGCCGATGGGAACGCCCGCCTTCAGCCCGCGCGCATACCATTGTCTGTTGGAAAGCTCCATAGGAATCCGCCCCTCCGAATTCACATAAAAAGGTTCTCTTGTTACGCAGCCTGCGGTGTGGCCCCTTCGCCCACCCTGCTGATGACGGTCTTATACAGCCGCCTGTACAGCGTGCAGCTGACGATCAGCGAGGCCACCTCCGCAATCGGGAAGGAGATCCACACCAGATTGTCGTTGCCCACCGCCATGCCGATCTTCGCCAGCACAAAGGCCGCGGGCAGCAGGATCACCAGCTGGCGGCAGATGGAGGTGATCATGGCGTAGGTGCCCTTGCCCAGCGCCTGGAACACGGCGTTGAAGGAGATGCTGATCGCCGCCATGACGAAGTGGGTGCAGATGATCCGCAGCGCCGGAATGCCGATGCGCATCATGGTCGCCATCTCCTCGTCGGTGGCGTTCTGGATGAAGATCCTCAGCAGCGGCCCCGGGATCAGCAGGAAGATCAGCATGCCGAGGGTCATCAGTCCCGCCGCGATGCCTACGGCGATTTTGACCGTCTGCATCATGCGCTCGCGCTTCTGCGCGCCGTAGTTGTAGGCGATGATGGGCACCACGCCGTTGTTCAGGCCGAAGATGGGCATGAAGATCAGGCTGTTGAGCTTGAAGTAGCTGCCGAACACGTTCTGGGCGTAGAGCGCACCGGTGGTGAAGTTGAACAGGATGATGTTGTACAGGTAGGTCATCACCGAGCCCACCGCCACCATGATGATGCTGGGCACACCGATGGCCGAAATGCCCCGGATGATTTCGCCCTCCGGACGGAAGCCCCGGAAGGACAGCTTCAGCTCGTGGTTCTTCTTCACATTGAAGCCGATGGCGATTAAGCAGGCCACGATCTGGCCCAGCACCGTCGCCGCCGCCGCACCGGCCACGCCCATGTCCAGCACGAAGATGCAGATGGGGTCGAAGATGATGTTGACGATCGCGCCGATGCCCTGGGAGATCATCGTGTAGATGGTCTTGCCCGTGGAGGTCAGCAATCTTTCAAACATCACCTCGCCGAAGATGCCGAAGCTCAGGCCGCAGACGATCAGCAGGTACTGCTGGCCGTACGCCACCACGGTTTCGTTGGTGGTCTGCATGGCGAAGAACGTGCGCGCGCCGAAGATGGCGAACAGCAGAAAGATCACATAGCAGCACAGCGCAAGAAACACGCCGTTGCGCGCCACGCGGTTGGCCCGATCCGGATCCTTCGCGCCCAGCGCCCGGGACACCAGCGCGTTCACGCCCACCGCCGTACCCGTGGCAAAGCCGATCATCAGGTTCTGCGCCGGGAAGGCCAGGTTCACCGCATTGAAGGCCTCCTGGCTGATCCGGCTGACGAACATGCTGTCCACGATGTTGTACAGCGCCTGCACCAGCATCGAAATGATGATGGGCAGCGACATCGTGACCACCAGCTTGCCCACGGGCATCACGCCCATCTTGTTTTCCGCGACGGTTTTTTCATTCATTGATATAGTATCTCCTGCGACAATATTTCTCTGGCAAATGATTGACAGGCTAACCTTTCTTATTCTATTGTTGCAATATTACTATTACAAGGAACGTTCTGTTAGGGGTTTGAAAAGGGGCGTGCATGCAAGTTTTGCCCTTCTCCGGTATAGGATGTAGCATTGGCGGGATGGGAGGTTGTTCTCATGGGAGCGCTGGAGCTTTTGCTGCTTTCTCTGGGTGTGGCGATGGACGCATTCGCGGCCTCGGTGTGCAAGGGGCTGGCCGTGAAGCGCGTCACCATGGGGCGGATGCTTGCCTGCGGGCTATGGTTCGGCGCGTTTCAGGCGCTGATGCCGCTGCTGGGCTACCTGCTGGGCGTGCGCTTTCAATCTGTGATCGAGCGCTTCGACCACTGGATCGCCTTCGTCCTGCTGGGCTGCATCGGAACAAACATGCTGCGCGAGGCCCTGGGCGGCGACGTGGCGGCGCTGGACGCGGACTTCGGCCCGAAGTCCATGCTGCTGCTGGCGGTGGCCACCAGCATCGACGCGCTGGCGCTGGGCGTGACCTTCGCCTGTCTGGATGTGGACGTCGTTCCCGCCTGCCTGTGCATCGGCAGCGTGACCTTTCTCACCTCGGCGCTGGGCGCGGCCCTGGGTGGGGCCTTCGGCGCGCGCTGGAAGAACCGCGCCGAGGCTGCCGGGGGGGCGATCCTGATTCTCATCGGCCTGAAAATCCTGATCGAGCACCTGATCCGAGGCTGAAATGCTGCGTATTTTTCATTCTTTCGCTTTACTTTGCCGCACAAAATGGCTATAATAGGGAGCATGATACCGCGAAATGAGGGATGTAACATGAAACACTATCTGGTACGTGAGCTCTACACCAGCATGCCGCAGCAGGATGTTCCGGAGGTAAAGGTCAACGGCTGGGTGCGCACCATGCGCGAGTCCAAGGCCTTCGCCTTCGTCGAGTTGAACGACGGCAGCTACTTCCGCAACCTTCAGATCATTCTGGAGGAGTCCAAGCTGTCCAACTATGCCGAGGCGACCCGCGCCATCGGCGTGGGCGCGGCCATCGAGGTGACGGGTACGCTGGTGCTCACGCCGGACATGAAGCAGCCCTTTGAGCTGAAGGCCGATTCTGTTACCATCGTCGGCGAGAGTCCGTCGGACTATCCGCTGCAGAAGAAGCGCCACACGCTGGAGTACCTGCGCACGATTCAGCACCTGCGTCCCCGCGCGAACCTGTTCCAGTGCGCGTTCCGCGTGCGCTCGGTGGCGGCGCAGGCCATTCACCGCTTCTTCCACGACATGGGCTACCTCTACGTGCACACCCCGCTGATCACCGGCAGCGACTGCGAGGGCGCAGGCGAGATGTTCCGCGTGACCACGCTGGACGCCGACGCACAGCCCCTGACTGAAGACGGCAAGGTGGACTTCTCCAAGGACTTCTTCGGAAAGCCCGTGTCGCTGACCGTGTCCGGCCAGCTCAACGCCGAGATCTTTGCCATGGCGTTCCGCAACGTGTACACCTTCGGCCCCACCTTCCGCGCCGAGGCCAGCTACACCCCCCGCCACGCCGCCGAGTTCTGGATGATCGAGCCGGAGATCGCCTTCGCCACGCTGAAGGAGGACATGGATCTGCAGGAGGACATGGTGAAGTACATCATCTCCGCCGTGCTGGAGGAGTGCCCGGAGGAGATGGCCTTCCTGAACAGCTTCGTGGACAAGGGCCTCATCGACCGCCTGAAGTTCGTGCGCGACAGCGAGTTCGTGCGCTGCACCTACACCGACGCGATCAAGATTCTGGAGACCTGCGGCGAGAAGTTCGAGTACCCGATCTACTGGGGCAGCGATCTTCAGACCGAGCACGAACGCTATCTGACCGAGAAGCACTTCGGCAAGCCCGTGTTCGTCACCGACTGGCCCAAGGACATCAAGGCCTTCTACATGCGCATGAACGAGGACGGCAAGACTGTGGCCGCGGCCGACCTGCTGGTGCCCGCCGTGGGCGAGCTGTGCGGCGGCTCCCAGCGCGAGGAGCGCTACGACGTGCTCAAGGCGCGCATCGAGGAGCTGGGCATGAACCCCGAGGACTACTGGTGGTATCTGGAGCTGCGCAAGTACGGCACCGCCGAGCACGCGGGCTTCGGCATGGGCTTCGAGCGCATGATCATGTACCTCACCGGCATCGCCAACATCCGCGACGTGCTGCCCTTCCCCCGCACCACTGGCAACGCGGACTTCTGACGGTGTGCCACCGCTGGCGGATAGCTGGCGCTGTTAAACTCATCAAGCCTCTGTCCCCATAGGTTCAAGGGACAGAGGTTTTTCGTCTCTTTTCTATTCATCTGTACGTTTATGCACGAAATCCGCCTCGGCAAGAATGAGGCGGATTTCTTACGTCTGATTTTGGGAGACGGAGATGGTGCAACTCCGCAAAAACAGGCGGTAGCGCTAAACCTCCGCCTGTTCCACTCCGTATTCATAGATCGCGTCGCTCGGCAGGTCAATTTCATCGTTCCAGAATACGCAGGTGCGGCTCTGATCCAACTGGACCTGCTGGAACAGGCCATTGACCTGACGCAGAAGTCCATAGCCCGGCAGGTTCATATCTTCCTTGACATCGTAGGTCACGCGCTTCCCGTCATCAAAGGCGACCGCCAGCTTATAGTCCGGGAGCGGCTTTATACTGTTGATTCTTGGAATCACGCTTACACCTCCTATCACAGGGGCGGGAGTTTCCGAATCTCCTGCTTATCCCACATTTCCTGCAATTCGTCCTGATGGGATGAGAGCCATTCCGTCACAAGCTCCTGGGCCTTCTTGGGAAGGTCTCCCTGAATCATTTCCATCGTCTTGATATTGTATTCGCCCATGTATTCGCCATACAGTGCGTGGATATGGCTCGGTTCATGCTCCTTGGGCTTGAAGAACATTTTAATGACGATTCCATAGAATCTCGCGATTTCAGGCATTCAAAGCACCTCCCGATTCAAGTATAGCATACCTGTCCAGTGGTATGCAAGAATTTCGATCTTCGCGTACTGATATACAGATCTTCTGGCGTTGATTTCTTACTTCTACTTGAAGATTGTAATGCCCGGGAGGATGCGCAATTGAAATTCCTGATTCTCTTCGGGACATTTGCGAATCTCTCGCATTTCAAAGGACTCGCAGCAGCGATCCGGGCGGGTGGTTCTGCGCCGTTCATGGTAACAATGGCCGCAGTCGCACGCCATCAGCTTTCCCTCCTGATACTTCGGCATGAAGTAATGCTGATAGAAGTGCGTACAGTTTTCGCACCGCCTGGGATCATCTTTTTGCGCTTTTTTGAGCTTCATATTGTATATACTCCACTTGAATTACAACCAATTCGGTTGTTTTCCTCCTCCACATTATACCCTACAATTTGATTTAAGTCAAATCAATCGTGGAGGATATTCTATGGAATTTGGAAAGCGTCTGCGAGAGACGCGCATCCTGCGAAAAAAGACGCAGCAGGAGATGGCGGATTTAATCGGCGTGGCGCTGCAATCCTACCAACGTTATGAACAGGGTGAGCGTGAGCCTTCACTTTCTATGCTTATCACTCTTGCCGATGTGCTGGAGGTTTCCACCGACGAGCTTCTGGGCCGCACTGCCCGTTCCGACGAAAAATCGTAAAATATCGGAAATATTTCTTCATTTTCAGTGAAATTGGCAACTTGACGAATTGCTAAGGAAATGTTACACTATATCTGTATACTGTGGATTCAGGCAAGAGAAATTCACAATATTGATTGGAGGTAATTCCTATGAACAACATTCCGCAGGTCAAGATGGGCATTATTGCAGTCAGCCGCGACTGCTTCCCGATCACTCTGTCCGAAACCCGCCGCAAGGCTGTCGTTGCAGCGCTGAAGAACCGTGGCTATGACATCTACGAGTGCCCCGTCATCATCGAGGGCGGCATCGACGCAAACGTCATGGAAGCCTACGAGGACCTCAAGAAGTCCGGCATCAACGCGCTGACCGTCTTCCTCGGCAACTTCGGTCCCGAGGGTCCGGAAACCGCCATTGCAAAACTGTTCGACGGCCCCACCATGTACATCGCTGCTGCTGAGGAGAACATCGGCGTTCTGTCCAGCGACCGCGGCGACGCATTCTGCGGCATGCTGAACGCATCTTACAACCTGCAGCTCAGCGGCATCAAGGCTTACATTCCGGAATACCCCGTCGGCACCGCCGAGGAGTGCGCCGACATGATCGAAGAGTTCACGCCCATCGCCCGCACCCTGCTGGGCCTGCGCGACCTGAAGATCATCACCTTCGGCCCCCGTCCCTTCGACTTCCTCGCCTGCAACGCCCCCATCGCCCCCCTGTTCAAGCTGGGCATCAACGTTCAGGAGAACTCCGAGCTGGATCTGCTCAAGGCCTACAAGGAGCATGCAAACGATCCCCGCATCCCCGCGAAGATCGCCGAGATGGAAGCCGAACTGGGCGAAGGCAACAAGATGCCCGGTATTCTGCCCCGCCTGGCACAGTATGAACTGACCCTGCTCGACTGGATCGAGAACAACAAGGGCGCCGCCAAGTACGTGGTCATGGCCAACAAGTGCTGGCCGGCGTTCCAGACCGAGTTCGGCTTCGTGCCCTGCTACGTCAACTCCCGCCTGACCGCAATGGGCTACTGCGTGGCCTGCGAGGTGGACATCTACGGCGCGCTGTCCGAGTTCATCGGCACCTGCGTCTCCGGTGAGCCTGTCACCCTGCTGGACATCAACAACTCCGTCCCGGCCGACATGTTCAACGAGTCCATCGCCAGCAAGTACGGCTATCGCCACAACGAGACCTTCATGGGCTTCCACTGCGGCAACACCCCCATGTGCCGTCTGACCAAGGGCACCATGAAGTATCAGCTGATCATGAAGCGCGGCCTCGAGCCCGACTGCGAGCCCAACATCACCCGCGGCACCCTCGAGGGCGACATCATCCCCGGCGACATCACCTTCTATCGCCTGCAGGCCAACAAGGACAGCGTGCTCCAGGCCTACGTTGCGGAGGGCGAGGTTCTGCCCGTGGCAACCCAGTCCTTCGGCGGCATCGGCGTGTTCGCCATCCCGGAGATGAACCGCTTCTATCGCCACGTCCTGATCGCAGACGGCTATCCGCACCACGGCGCGGTCGCCTTCGGCAAGCAGGGCAAGGCCATCTGGGCGGTCATGAAGATGCTGGGCGTGGAGAACGTGAAGTTCAACCAGCCCAAGGGCATGCTCTACAAGACCGAGAATCCCTACGCATAAGGCGCAGACCGGTTCACACAGCCCCCGCGTTCCATATGAGCGCGGGGCTTTTCATATAGGAACAAAGTCGTTTACCGTTACAATTTGTACTTCCGTTTTAACATGATTTCAATGGAAACCCTTCATCACATGGGGTAAAATGGAAGCTGAAATCTGTCGATTCCGGAGGTTTATGGAAGCATGCGTCTGAGGCTGATGCTGCTGCTGATCGCGACGGCGGTTCTGCTCAGTGGCTGCGGCTACTGGGTCGTGGAGGACGCGCCGGTGCAGGTGGGCTCCGCCTACGTCTCTTCCGCTTCCTGATCTTCCCGCTTCCATTTTACGTTCGGATAAATGCTACGATATGAGGGGTGTCTGATTTTGCTGCATCGACTTTTGAGCGTCATTCTGATCCTTGCCCTGGCCTGCACCACGCCCGGCCTCGCCGCGCTGGCGGAACCGGCTGAACAGGAGGCCGTCGAGGACGACATCTACGAGGGCACGGACACGTCCGATTACGCCGAGCTCCAGCGCGGCGATCGCGACGGCGACGACTCCGCCAACATCATCACCCTGCAGAACAAGCTGATCGAGCTGGGCTATCTGCGCGACACTGCGGACGGCGTGTTCGGCGCGAACACCGAATCCGCTGTGGCTGCCTTCCAGCGCAGCAACGGCCTTGCCGAGAGCGGCGTGGCCGACGCAGCCACCCTGCGCCTGCTGTACAGCGGCCAGGAGCTGGTCTCCGCCAGCAACTCCACCGATCCGGAGAGCATCATCTACCGCACCCAGGAAAAGCTCTCCATTTGGGGCTTCCTCGCGGCGGAGCCGGACGGCGTGGCGGGCAGCCAGACCAACGAGGCCGTGGCTTCCTTCAAGCAGTATCTGCGCGAGTACGAAAAGCAGTATCCCACCCCCTCGCCGGTGCCCACCGCCACCCCAGTGCCCTCGGAACCCGCCAGCTTCGGCAACGAGGCCATCGCCGTGGACATGCCCATCGTCAAGGAGGACGAGACGGCGATCGACGAGCACCTGCTCGCCTATGTGGACGGCGAATACGAGTTCCAGATCTACCGCCAGACCGTGGCCAACGGCGACAGCGGCGATGAGGTGACCCGCGTCCAGCGCCGCCTGTACCAGCTGAAGTATCTGCCCATCGTGGACGGCGCATTCGGCCCCTCCACGGAGCGCTCCCTGCTCTACTTCCAGCGCAAGAACGGCCTGAACCAGACCGCCGTGGCCGACGAGGCCACCCAGCGCGTGCTCTTCTCCAGCGACGCCATCGAATCCGAGGAGTTTGTCTGCCCCTACAAGCTGGTGGTGGACGTCTCCGACCAGCGCGTCTACGTCTACCAGTGGAACGGCTCCTCCTTCGGCACCTGCATCAATGAGATGATCTGCTCCACCGGCAAGAAGGGCCCCAGCACCGAGACCCCGCTGGGCACCTTCCAGATGGACGGCCCCACCGGCACCGGTGAATGGTACTGGTTCAGCACCTACAGCTGCTACGCCAAGTGGGCCAGCCGCATCGTGGGCGGCATCCTGTTCCACTCCGTCGTCTACAGCAAGAACAAGGTGCTCAACAAGACCTCCGTGCGCAAGCTGGGCAGGCCCGCCTCCCACGGCTGCATCCGCCTCACGGTGGAGGACGCCCAGTGGATCTACGAAAACTGCCCCTCCGGCACCACGGTGGTCATTCAGGAATAGAGGCATATGTTACCCCGGTGATCTCATGGATCGCCGGGGTTTTCTTGTATGAATTGTTCAGATAATGAAGCCGCCGCCCAGCAGCCGCTCGCCGTCGTAGAGCACGGCGGCCTGTCCCCTTGCGGGGGCGCGCACCGGCGCGTCGCAGCGGATGATCGCGCCGCCCTCCGGCGTGGGAATCGCGGTGCAGTCGGGATTCTCCCACTTGGTGTGGCGCACGCGCACGCTGGCGCGGATGGGTGTTTCAGGCGGATCGATGAGCCAGTTCATGTCCCGGGCGCGCACCTCGGTCTTGAACAGCTCCTCCCACAGTGCAAGCACCACGCGGTTCTCCCCCGCCTGAATCTCCGAGACGTACAGCTTGCGGCCGTCCCGCAGCCCCGGCCAGCGCTGGCCCACCGTGTAGCGGTGGATCCCCTCGTGCCGTCCGATGACCTCGCCGTGGAACAGCAGCTCCCCCGGCCCCGGAACCACCGCGCGGCGGCCGATCCAGCCGATGTAGTCCTTGTCCGGGATGAAGCAGATCTCCATGCTGTCGGGCTTGTGGGCCACCGGAATGCCGAAGTCCTCGGCCATGGCGCGCACCTGCGCCTTCTCGTAGTTCCCCAGCGGCAGGATCAGCCGCTCCACCTGGCTGCGTCTGAGCCGGCAGAGCATGTAGCTCTGGTCGTTGCTGGGCTGTCCCTTGTACAGCGCGCCGTTTGCCGCGCGGGCGTAGTGGCCGGTGGCGATGTACCTTGCGCCCACCGCGTCCGCGCAGTCAATCAGGCTCTTGAACTTCACCGCCGGATTGCACAGGATGCAGGGGTTCGGGGTCTCCCCCCGCAAGTAGCTGTCCACGAAGGGCGCGCAGACATGGGTTTCCAGCCCGGCGGAGATGTCCTTAATCGTCAGCGGCACGTCCAGAAACGCCGCCGTGTCGACAGCGTCCTGCCGGGCCTCGGGCGTGCCGATGTCCAGATACAGGCCGTGCACCGCATAGCCCTGCTTCTCCAACAGCCGCGCCGCCACCGCAGAATCCACGCCGCCCGAGAGTCCCAGAACCACCTTTTCCATCCGTTTAAACCCCCAAATGTGTAAATTGGGGCGCACATGCATGCGCCCCGCTTGAAATTGAAATGCTTACATCGTTCCGTCGAACATGTAGCGCTGGAAGCGCACCGCATCGGCGGCATCCTTGTCCAGCTTGGCCTCGCTGAGGTCGTCGTACATGTTGTGCCAGATGCGGATGTCCTGGCCCACCTGGCCGCCCATCTTCACGAAAGGCTCCATGCAGCAGGTGCCGTCGTAGCCGATCTCCCGCAGCGCCTGGCCGATCTCCCGCCAGGGCGTGCGGCCCTTGCCGGGCACGCGGCGGTTGCACTCGCCGGTGTGGAAGTGGCCCAGCCTCTTGCCCGCGTGGCGGATCGCCTCGGCGAGGTCGTCCTCCTCGATGTTCATATGGAAGGTGTCCAGCATCACGCGCACGTTGGGCAGGCCAACCTCGTCCACGAACTTCACGCCCTCGGCGCAGGTGTTGAGCAGATAGCCCTCGAAGCGGTTGAGCACCTCCAGGCAGAAGTCCACGCCGTAGTCCTGCGCCCGCAGGCCCACCTCGCGCACGTTCTCCACCGAGCGTGCCCAGTCGCCCTCCTTGTCCAGCGGCTTGGTGTAGTCCGCCGGCCAGTAGGAGTACAGGCCGCCGCCGATGGTGTGGATGCCCAGAATCTCGAAGCGCTTGAACAGCTCGTAGTAGAAGTCCTTGGCGTTCTGCACGATCTGCGGATCGGCGCTGCCCATGTTGCGGTCGGCAGACGGGCCGTAGCCGCCGGTCAGGAAGATGCCGTTGTCGTCCGCGCACTTGCGCAGATCCTTGAGCTGCTGGATGGAGAAGTCGTTCACCGGCGCGCAGCCGATCTCCAGAAAGTCAAAGCCCAGCTTCGCAACCTTCTCGATGTAGGGCAGATAGTCCGCGCCCCACATGTCCTCCCAGTATGCATAGTAGATGCCGTGTTTCATGTATGGAATCCCCTCCCGCGTATAAATTCTGTATGTCCATTGTACACGCTCGCAGCTCAAATTGCAAGAACTTCACAAAAGGATTTGCAAAAGGATCACCAGCACCGCCCCCGGCAGGCCCAGAAAGCCCACCGCCATGGCCGTGAAGGGGTTCACAGCCACCTGAAAGCCGAACAGGCCGCCCACCAGGTTCACCAGCATCAGCGTCAGCGCACCCAGCACCCCGCCCGCCAACAGCCGCCACAAAAATTTCATTGGCACCAGCAGCAGATAGCCCGTCAGACAGATCAGCGCCAGTCCCACCGCAAACGAGGCGATCAGTTCCCAGGGAATGCGCATCAGAAACACCTCCGCAGAAGAATATGCGGAGGTGCTGTGGTTTCATTCGATGAACATCGCGTCGCCGAAGGAGAAGAAGCGGTACTTTTCCTCCACCGCCGTGCGGTAGGCGGACAGGATGTGCTCCCGGTCGTACAGCGCCGACACCAGCATCACCAGCGTGGAGCCGGGCAGGTGGAAGTTCGTGATCAGCGCGTCCACCATCTGATATTGATAGCCCGGGCGGATGAAGATCTGCGTGTCGCCCCTCTGGGCAACCACCTTTCCATCCACTGCGGCGGACTCCAGCGTGCGCACGCTGGTGGTGCCCACGGCGATCACCCGGCAGCCGCGCTCCCGGGCGGCGTTGATGCGCCTTGCCGCGTCCTCGCTGACCTCATAATACTCGGAGTGCATCTCGTGCTCCTCCACGTTCTCCACCTTCACCGGGCGGAAGGTGCCCAGGCCCACGTGCAGCAGCACCGGCACGATGTCCACGCCCTTTGCCCGGATGCGCTCCATCAGCTCCGGCGTGAAGTGCAGGCCCGCAGTGGGTGCGGCGGCGCTGCCCTCCTGCCTGGCGTACACCGTCTGGTAGCGCTCCCGATCCTGCAATTTTTCGTGGATGTACGGCGGCAGCGGCATCTCGCCCAGCTCGTCCAGCGCGGCCTCCATCGTGCCCTCGCAGGCGAAGTCCACGATGCGCCCGCCGTCCTCCTTCACCTCCGCGATGGTCGCCACCAGCCGTCCTCCGCCGAAGATCACCTGCGCGCCCGTGCGCAGCTTCTTGCCCGGGCGCACAATGGCCTCCCACCTCTTCGGCGCAAGCTGCTTCAAAAGCAGTATCTCGCACGCGCCGCCGCTGGGACGCTCACCGATCAGCCGCGCCGGAATGACGCGGGTCTCATTGATCACCAGCGCGTCGCCGGGGTTCAGATAGTCGATGATGTCATAAAAATGCCTGTGCTCGATGCTGTTGTCACTCCGGTGCAGCACCATCAGCCGGCTGTGATCCCTCGGCTCCACCGGGGTCTGCGCAATGCGCTCCTCCGGCAAATCATACATAAAATCCGACAGCTTCATATGTCTCACCTTTTCGCTCGGGGCTACGGTCAGGGGACGCTGTCCCCTGAAACCCCTGCAAGGGGAAATGATTTCCCCTTGACCCCTCAATATGGCGCGCAATGCGCGCCTGAAGATATTATAATAATTATTCTTGCGGCGCATTGCGCCGCATACTGGGGATTCTTAAGGGCGTCACGCCCTTAAGCGGGGGTTTCAGGGGCAGCGCCCCTGAGCGTTCCCTTCCCCCGGTCACACGTCCATGCGAAGCTGGCGGTTGTCCGCGGGCCTGGGCATGGGCAGGTTCATGTGGTCGTAGGCAGCCTGGGTGCAGATGCGTCCGCGGGGCGTGCGCATGATGAAGCCCAGCTGGAGCAGGTACGGCTCGTACACGTCCTCGATGGTCGCCGCGTCCTCGCCGGTGGTGGCGGCGAGGGTATCCAGACCGACGGGCCCGCCGCCGAAGCGCTCGATCATCACCGAGAGCATGGTGCGGTCAGTGTTGTCTAGGCCCAGCTCGTCGATTTCGAGGATATTCAGCGACTCCCGGGCGTTCTCCAGGGTGATCTTGCCGTCGCCGCGCACCTCGGCGAAGTCGCGCACGCGTCGGATCAGGCGGTTGGCGATGCGGGGCGTGCCGCGGCTGCGGCTAGCGATCTCCAGCGCGCCGTCGTGGTCGCACTCCACCTTCAGAATCTTCGCGGAGCGCTCGACGATCACCGCAAGCTGCTCCGGCGTGTACATTTCCAATCGGAAGGAAATGCCGAAGCGGTCGCGCAGCGGCGAGGACAGCATGCCCGCGCGGGTGGTCGCACCGATGAGCGTGAACTTGGGAAGGTCGAGGCGGATCGAGCGCGCCGCAGGGCCCTTGCCGATGATGATGTCCAGGGCATAGTCCTCCATGGCGGGATAGAGCACCTCCTCCACGGCGTGGCTGAGGCGGTGAATCTCGTCGATGAAGAGCACGTCGCCGGCGTTCAGGTTCGTCAGGATCGACGCCAGATCGCCCGCGCGCTCGATGGCGGGGCCGCTGGTGACGCGGATGTTGTGGCCCATCTCCGCCGCGACGATGCCCGCGAGCGTCGTCTTGCCCAGGCCAGGCGGGCCGTAGAGCAGCATGTGATCCAGCGGCTCGTGGCGGGCAATGGCGGCCTGCATGTATACGTTCAGGCCCTTCTTCAGCTTGTCCTGACCGATGTACTCGCCCAGGGAATGCGGGCGCAGCGACTGCTCCGTGTCGCCGTCCTCCTCGCGAAAGCCCGTGGTGATGAGTCTCTCTTCGTCCTGCATGAAGCTCCTCCTATCTGCGTCCGCGGCGCATCAGGCCGCCCAGCATTTCGTTCAGCGACTGCACCCGCAGCGCGATGCAGGTCGCAAGGTAGGCAAGCGCAGAGACCGCCGTGGCGATCACCAGCCGCACGAACACCCGCAGCGTGCCCACGGCCTCGGGCAGCACGTTGTTCATCAGCATGCACACCGCCGCAGCGACCAGCGTAGCGGCAAGGATTTTGAATAGCTCCCCGGCGATGCGCCTCATGCCCAGCCTGCCCATGCGCTTCCGAAGCAGCACGAACATGGTCAGGCTGCCCACGTAGCTGGACAGCGAGGTGGCCAGCGCAAGGCCCCTCGCGCCCAGGAAGCGGCGCAGGATCAGATTGAGCACGATGTTCAGGCACACCGTGAGGCAGGCCACTGCGAAGGGGATCTTGGTGTCCTGAAGGGCGTGGAAGGTGCGGTTCAGGTAGTCGCGCATGCCGAAGGACGGCACGCCGATCAGGTAGAACAAGAGCACGCTGCCGGTGAGCAGCACGGATTCCAGGGTGAAGTTGCCACGCATGTAAATCATCTTGACCACATCGTTGGACAGCACCATGGCGATGGCCACGATGGGAAGCGCCACCAGCGAGATCAGCACGATGCTGCGCCGCAGGGATGCGAGCACACCCTGCTGGTTGTCGTCGGCGGCCTGCTTGCTCATGCGGGAGAACATGATGGTGGTCAGCGGCACCATCAGCACGCCCAGCAGGAAGGTGATGAGCTTGTAGGCGTAGTTCATCGCCGAGATCGAACCCACCGGGAGTCCCGAGGCCAGGCTGCGGTCGATCAGGTGGTTGATCTCGCTGATGCCCATGGACAGCACCGCAGGCCCCGCCAGCTTCAGCAGGCGATGGAAGCGCTTGTCCTTCAGGTCGATCACCGGCTCATAGGTAAACCAGCCAAACAGGAAGGGAATCAGCACAACGACCTGCAATACACTTGCGGCAAACACGCCCCAAGCCACGGCCTCGATGCCGCACCTGCCGGAGAAGGCCACCACGGCCACGATCACCGCTACGCTCAGCGGAAAGCCGGTCAATTGCGCGGCCATGAACTTCTCCATGGCGTTGAGCAGACTGGAGATGACGATGCTGGCCACGTTGAAGGCCAGGCCCAGCATCATGATGCGGGTGAGCTTCACCGTCAGCGCAATGCCCTCGGCGTCGAAGCGGTAGATCAGATTGACGATCGGCTCGGCGAAGGCGTACATCACCGCCGCGATGATCAGCGATGCCAATATGAACAGGTTCAGCGCGTTGCTGGCGAAGTGGTTGGAGTGGCGCAGGCTGTACTTCTCCCGCTCCTCCACGAACAGCGGCACGATGGTCGCCGTGATGCAGGAATTGAACAGCAGCACCGGGAAGTAGAACAGGGTGTAGGCCGAGGCGTATGCGTCGTTCTCCACGCCGGTGCCGAAGTAGCCGGCGGTGATCACGTCGCGCATCAGGCCGAACATCTTGCTGAGTATGATGACCACCGTGACCAGCGCGGTGGTGCGAATGAGCTTATCCTTGCGTGCCAAGACACAGACCTCCACGATATTTCATATTGCACAGTATAGCACAGCTTCCGTTAAAATGCCATCCTCTCCGTGTGAAAACATGCGTTCGGCGGCATACTGTCGCCCAGCGACGGATTTTTGTCCGCGACGCGGCGAAAGATTTAACAGACTGCGGTAGAGACATCCGGTGAAAAGGTCTACAATGATCGTATATACTGCCGATGGAGGCAAATGAAAGGAAGAGAAATATGGATCGCGTGTTCAACTTTGCAGCCGGCCCGTCCACCATGCCCGAGGAAGCCCTGCGCACCGCAGCGCAGGAGATGCTGTGTTACGGAAGCAGCGGCATGTCCGTGATGGAGATGAGTCACCGCTCAAAGATGTACAGCGAGATCTTTGACGAGACCGTGGCCCTCACCCGCGAGCTGATGCACATCCCCGATTCTTACGCTGTGCTCTGGCTCCAGGGCGGCGCGACGGGCCAGTTCGCGGCCATTCCCCTGAACCTGATGGGCGAAAATGGCAGCGCGGACTACATCGACAGCGGCAACTTCGCCCACATCGCCATGAACGAGGCGAAGAAGTACGGCCGCGTGCGCTGCGCAGCCTCCTCCCGGGAGGAGAACTACCGCCGCATCCCTGAGTGGAAGCAGGCGGACTTCGATCCCAACGCCAAGTACGTCTACATCACCACCAACAACACCATATTCGGCACCCGCTACGCATCCCTGCCGGAGACGGGCAATGTGCCGCTGGTGGCGGACATGTCCTCCAACATCCTGTCTGAGGTCTACGACGTGAACCGCTTCGGCGTGATCTACGCCGGCGCGCAGAAGAACATCGGCCCCGCGGGCGTGACGCTGGTGATCGTGCGCAAGGATTTACTGGGCCACGCCAGCCCCATCTGCCCGAAGGTGCTGGACTGGACGGAGATGACCGAGAAGGATTCCATGCTCAACACCCCGCCCACCTACGCCATCTACATGGCGGGCCTGTGCATGAAGTGGCTGAAGAAGCAGGGCGGCGTGGAAGGCATCGAGAAGATCAACATCGAAAAATCCAAGCTGCTCTACGACCTGCTGGACGAGAGCGCGTTCTACATCCCGAAGGCCGAGCCGACCTCCCGCAGCCGCATGAACGTGACCTTCACCACCCCCGATCCGGACACCGACGCGCTGTTCGTGAAGGAGGCCGCGGCGAAGGGTCTGGTCAACCTGAAGGGCCACCGCATGACCGGCGGCATCCGCGCCAGCATCTACAACGCCATGCCGGTGGAGGGCGTGCAGGCGCTCGTCCGCTTTATGAAAGAATTTGAAACGGAGCACAAGTGATATGTACAACATCAAGACGCTGAATTCCATCTCCCCCGTGTACCAGAGCATCCTGACCGAGGGGGAATATACCGTTTCCGCAGATGTGGAGAAGCCCGACGCGATCCTGGTGCGCAGCGCCGACATGCACTCCTACGCGCGCAACGAGGAGCTGCTGTGCGTGGCCCGCGCGGGTGCTGGCGTGAACAACCTGCCGCTGGACGAAATGGCCAAGGACGGCATCGTGGCCTTCAACACCCCCGGTGCAAACGCCAACGCGGTCAAGGAGCTGGTGGTGGCTGGCCTGCTGCTGGCCTCCCGCCGCATCTCCGACGGCATCGAGTGGTGCCGGAACCTGACCGAGGGCGAAACCAGCATCGAAAAGCAGGTAGAAGCCGGAAAGAAGCAGTTCGTCGGTCCCGAGCTGGCCGGAAAGACCCTGGGTGTGGTGGGCCTGGGCGCGATCGGCGTGGAGGTCGCCAACATCGGCGTGGCCCTGGGCATGAACGTACTGGGCTACGACCCCTTCATCTCCATCGACCACGCCTGGAAGCTCTCCCGCGCGGTGCATCACTCCACCACGCTGGAGGAAATTCTGGACAAGAGCGACTATATCACCGTGCACGTGCCGCTGATGGACTCCACCCGCGACATGATCGACGCCGCCGCCATCGCCCGGATGAAGCCGGAGGCCGCGCTGCTGAACTTCTCCCGCGACGGACTGGTGAACGTTCCCGCCGTCAAGGCCGCGCTGGAGGATGAGCGCATCCGGGTATACGTCACCGACTTCCCCTGCAAGGCGCTCATCGGCGCGAAGAACGTGCTGCTCACGCCCCATCTGGGCGCATCCACCCCGGAGAGCGAGGACAACTGCGTGTATATGGCCGCCCAGCAGGTCAACGACTACCTGAAGTACGGCTCCATTACCAACTCCGTGAACTTCCCGAACTGCAAGCTCCACGGCCTGCGCGTGCCGCGCATCTGCCTGCTGCACCAGAACGTGCCCAACGTCATTTCCTCCATCACCATGGTGCTCAGCGAGGAGGCCCTGAACATTGAGAACATGATCAACGTCTCCCGGGGCAGCTACGCCTACACCGTTGTGGACGTGGGCCACGCACCCAGCGAGAAGCTGGTGGCGAAGCTCAACAAGCTGGACACCATGTACCGCGCGCGGCTGCTGATGCCCTGACGGCGAGCCGCCGCTGGCAACGCAGGGCGTTGCATCCCACCTTGCTTCGCAGTTTGAATCGAACGCACCTCTGCCCCCATAGATTCAAGGGGCAGAGGTGCTGTGTTTCTTTCCGTATGTTTCTGTATCTGCAGGCACGAAATCAAGTCCGGCAAGTATGGACTTGATTTCTTACGTCTGGTTCTGAAAATACTGCGGCGAGCCGCCGCTGGCAGGCAGGGCCTGCTGCCACATCGCTGTCGCGGCAGGCTGGGCCTGCTGCCGCTTCGCTTCGCGGTTTATGCGAACGCCCCTCTGTCCCCATAGATTCAAGGGACAGAGGGGCTGTGTTTCTTTCCGTATGATTCTGTATCTGTAGGCACGAAATCAAGTCCGGCAGGAATGGACTTGATTTCTTACATCTGGTTCTGAAAATACGGTTCGGATTCGCCCCACCGACGGCGATGCATTCCGATCTCAGAAGATTGAAATCACAATGATGATTGCGATGATGAACGGCAGCACCCAGGTCATGTAGGGGCGCAGCCAGCGGGGCAGCTTCACGCCTAGACCGGAATTGACCTCGCCCTCGAAGTTCTTCCAGCCCCAGCCGTAGCGGGAGGTGCAGAACAGCACGTAGATCAGGCTGCCGAAGGGCAGCATCAGGTTGGAGACGATGTAGTCCTCCAGATCCATGAAGGTCTTGCCGAAGATGCGCACGCCATTCCAGAGGTTCTCGCTGAAGATGGCCGGAAGGGTCAGCACCGCCAGCAGGGCGATGTTGATGAGGGCGATCTTCCGGCGGCTGAGCTTCGTCTGTTCCAGCCAGAAGGACATGATGTTTTCAAACACGGCGATGATGGTGGACAGCGCCGCAAAGGTCATGAACAGGAAGAACAGCGCGCCCACGATGCGCCCGGGCCCCATGGAATTGAAGATGGCGGACAGGGTGGTGAACAGAAAGCCCGCGCCCGCCTGATCCGCCGGGATGCCCTGCGCGCCGGCATTGAAGGTGAAGTAGGCCGGGAACAGGATCAGGCCCGCCGCCAGCGCCACGAAGGTGTCCAGGGAGACGATGGTCACGGCCTCGCCGGTGAGGCTGCGGTTCTTGTCGATGTAGCTGCCGAAGATGGCGATGGAGCCGATGCCGACGCTCAGGGTGAAGAAGGCCTGGCCCATGGCGGCGGAGATCACCGTCCAAACGCCGCTCTCCTTCAGGTGGGTCAGCGAGGGCACCAGATAGAACTTGAGGCCATCGCCCGCACCGCTGAGGGTGCAGGCGTACACGCCCAGGCAGAGGATCAGCGCCAGCAGCGTCAGCATCATCACCTTGGTGATCTTCTCCACGCCCTTCTGCAGGCCCATCGAGCAGATGCCGAAGCACAGCAGGATCACGCCGAAGGTGACCGGCAGCACCAGTCCCGCATTGCTCACCATCGCGCCGAACACCTTGCCCAGGGCCTCCACGCCCTGATGCTGCATCATGGAGCCGCTGAGGTACTTGGCGAAGTAGATCACCATCCAAGCGGAGATGCAGGTGTAGAACATCATCAGCAGGTAGTTGCCCGCAATGCCCAGATACTTCATCAGGTGCCACTTCTGGCCCTTCTTCTCCAGCACCTCAAAGGAGGTGGCGATGCTGCGCTGGCTGCCGCGCCCCACCGAGAGCTCGCAGAGCATCACCGGCAGGCCGAGGATCGCCAAGAACACCAGGTAGATCAGCACGAAGAACGCGCCGCCGTAGGCGCCCGTGATGATCGGGAAGCGGTAGACGTTGCCCAGGCCGATGGCACAGCCCGCGGAGATCAGTATGAAGCCCAGTCTGGAGGAGAACTTTTCCCGGTTCTGCATGAAATCACAAGCCTTTCCCACACGCAGCGCTTTGGATCAGATGCATCCCCATCGCTGCAAAAATCATACATTTTATCATAACATGTCATTTCCATTCCGTCAATGCAATCGGCCAAAAATGCAGGAACTTCCACACATTTTACGTGCAGAAGTTCCGATTTTTGGATTTTACTTGAGAATCAGCGCGCTCTCGCCGGAGACTTCGACGATCTTGCCGCCGTACTCGATCCAGCGGGACTCACCGCTGCGGTTGACGGCCACCGCGCGTATCTCGTTGGCGGCCGCCTTGCCGAATACGTCCTTGCCGCCGCGAATGCTGCGCTCCACCAGCACAACGTCCTCGCCGATGGCGGTCAGGCGCATGTCGCCCGTGCGCAGCGCATGGGATTTCATGCGGCGCTTGTCGCACGCCCGGAAGGCCTCCAGCAGCTCCTGATCCTCCCGACCCCAGGGGTAGGTGCCCCGGCAGTAGGGGTCGCTCATGGCGTAGAGGCCGGCCTCGTCGCCGTAGTAGATGCAGGGCATGCCCGGCAGCGCGCAGATCAGGTTCCACGCGGCGATCAGGCGGCGCTTGCCGTGGTCGTAGTCCTTCCTGTCCAGCTCGATGGGATAGCGGTACTTGCGCTCCGGCTCCATGTTGCCCACGTCCGCCAGCACGGCAAGCGCCCGAGGACGATCGTGGCTACCCAGCAGGTTCATCTGGGAATAGAAGAACTGCTTCGGCTGGTTCTCCCGCATGCTCTCCACCCTGCGCACGAAGTCGCGGGCGTTGATGCGGCAGCGCATGAAGTCCAGCACGGCCTCGCGCAGGGGATAGTTCATCACCGCGTCCACGGTGTCGCCGGTGCAGTAGCAGCGCAGCTCGCCGTAGGCCATCTTCTTGGTGGGATCCTCCCAGACCTCGCCGATCAGCGCGGAATCCGGGTCGATGCCCTTCTCCCGCTTGCGCAGCGCGCGCAAAAAGTCCATGGGAAGCTCGTCGGCCACGTCCAGCCGCCAGCCGCTCGCGCCCGCGCGCATCCAGTGGGCCAGCACGCTGTTGCGCCCGGTGATGATGAACTTCTTGTAGGTCGGATCCTCCTCGTTGACGTTGGGCAGGGTGTTGAAGCCCCACCAGGACTCATAGTTGTCCGGCCAGTCGTTGAAGTTGTACCAGCTGCGGTAGGGGCTCTGGGGGTCGCAGTACGCGCCCTTGCCGCCGTAGTTGCCGTAGCGGTCGAAGTACACGCTGTCCGAGCCGGTGTGGGAGAACACGCCGTCCAGGATGATGTGAATGCCCTTCTTCTTCGCGGCGGCGCAGAGGTCCTTGAAGTCCTGCTCCGTGCCGAAGGAGGGGTCGATCTTCATGTAGTCGCCGGTGTTGTACTTGTGGTTGCTGTTCGCTTCGAAGATGGGGTTGAAGTACAGCACCGTCACGCCCATGCTGCGGATGTAGTCCAGCTTCTCCTCGATGCCCTTCAGGTTGCCGCCGAAGAAGTCGTTGGCGGAGTTGCTGCCGCGCTTGTCGTTGATGACCAGCGCCGGGTCGTCGTCCCAGTGGGCGTGGTAGTAGGAGCCGCGGGGCAGATTCTTCATATCGGTGCCGCCCGCGTTGTTGAAGCGGTCCACCATGATCTGCATCATCAGGCCGTCGCGCATCCACTCCGGGGTGCGGTAGGCGGGGTCGTACACCGTGACCTGGAAGGCGGGCGGTTCGCTGCGGGTCACGACGCCCTCTCCGCCCAGGCCATCGTTGGCGTTGCCCAGATACCAGCTGTTGCCTTCCTTATCCTTGGCGATAAAGTAGTACCAGAGCAGGCCGGGCTGCTCCGGGATGGACATTTCGTATTCATAGAATCCGCCCTCCACCCGGCGCATGAACCAGCGGTACTCCGCATTGTTCCACCAGATGCGCAGCGTGACGGAATCCACTTGATCGGCGCGCACCCGAAGCCGCACCTTGCTTGCGCAGGGTGCGGCTCCCATGGGGCTGCGGTACTGTTCGGATCGGGAATCGTGATAAAACGTCATATGCTTACAGATTCAGCGGCTTCAGATGCCAGATCTTGTCGTTGTACTCGTTGATGGTGCGGTCGGCTGCGAACACGCCGGAGCAGGCGGTGTTCATCACGGCCTTCTTCAGCCACAGATCCTTGTCGGTGTAGTCATGGGAGATCTGCTGCTGCGCGGCCATGTACATCGGCAGATCCTTCAGCACGAAGTAGGGATCGGGCATGCCGCCGTTGTCGCCGAAGAGCAGGCCGTGGTAGATCTCCTGGAACATGTGGGGATGCTCCGGGCAAAGGGTGCCGTCGATCAGCTGGTTCATCACCTTGCGGATGGCGGCGTTGGTCTCGTAGATCTCGAAGGATCGGTAGCTGGCATAGCCGCGCTCCACCTCGTCGGCGGTCAGGCCGAAGATGTAGATGTTGTCCGCGCCGACCGCGTCAAAGATTTCGCAGTTCGCGCCGTCCATGGTGCCGATGGTCAGCGCGCCGTTCATCATGAACTTCATGTTGCCGGTGCCGCTGGCCTCCTTGCCGGCGGTGGAAATCTGCTCGGAGACCTCGGCGGCGGGCATGAGCACCTCCGCCTGGGACACGCAGTAGTTCTCCAGGAACACCACGTTGATCATCTTGGATGCGCGGGGATGCTTGCGCACCAGATCCGCGATGGAGTTGATCAGCTTGATGGTCAGCTTCGCGCGCTGATAGCCCGGGGCCGCCTTCGCGCCGAAGATGTAGGTCTTGGGCGGAATCTCGAAGGAGGGATCCTCGTCGATTCGGTTGTAGAGCATCAGAATGCCCAGCGCGTTCATCAGCTGGCGCTTGTACTCGTGCAGGCGCTTGGCCTGGGCGTCGAACATGCTCTCGGGATTGACCTCGATGCCCTGCATGCGGCGCAGACGGTCGGAGAAGCGCAGCTTGTTGTAGTACTTGACCTCGGCAAACTTCTGGCGGAAGGCCGGATCGTTGGCGAAGGGCTTCAGATCCGCGATGTAGTTCATGTCCTTGCGCCACTTGTCGCCGATGGCGGAGTCGATCAGGTCGGACAGGCCCGGGTTGGACTGGATCAGCCAGCGGCGATGGGTGATGCCGTTGGTGATGGATACGAACTTCTCCGGCTCCATGACGTAGTAGTCGTGGAAGGTCTGCTTCTTGAGGATGTCGGTGTGGATGCCGGACACGCCGTTGACGGAGTGGGTGCAGGCCACGCACAGGTTGGCCATGTGCACCTGGTTGTAGGCGATGATAGCCATGTGGCCGATGCGCTCCCACTGTCCGGGATAGGCGTCCCACAGGCGGTCGCACAGGCGGCGGTTCATCTCGCAGAGAATCTGGTAGACGCGCGGCAGGGTCTGGGCGAAGAGGTTCTCCGGCCACTTCTCCAGCGCCTCCTGCAGCACGGTGTGGTTGGTGTAGGCGAAGGTGCGGCGGCAGATGTCCTCCGCGTCCTCCCAGCTCAGATAGTGCTCGTCCATCAGGATGCGCATCAGCTCGGGGATGGCCACCGCCGGATGGGTGTCGTTGATGTGGATGGCGACCTTGTCCGGGAAGATGGCCCACTGGGGACCGTAGACCGACAGGAAGTCGCGGACGATGTACTGCACGGAGGCGGAGGAGAAGAAGTACTGCTGCTTCAGGCGCAGCTCCTTGCCCTGCCAGGAGTCGTCGTTGGGATAGAGCACCTTGGAGATGACCTCGGCAAGCTCGCGCTCCTCCATGGCCTTGACGTACTGGCCACGGTTGAAGGCGGGCATGTCGATGCGCTTGGGAGAGCGCGCGGACCAGACGCGCAGCATGTTGACCATGCTGGAATCGTAGCCCACGGTGGGGATGTCGTAGGGAACGGCCTGCACGACCACGGAATCCACCGTGCGGAAGCACAGGCGGCCGTCCTCCTCATACTGCTCCACGCGTCCGCCGAAGTGCACCTCGACGGTCTCTGCCGGGCGCGGAATCTCCCAGATGTTGCCGCCGTCCAGCCAGTTGTCCGGCACCTCGACCTGGTAGCCGTCCACCAGCTTCTGGCGGAACAGGCCGTATTCGTAGCGGATGGTGCAGCCCATGGCCGGCAGCTGCAGAGAGGACAGGGCGTCCAGGAAGCAGGCCGCCAGACGGCCCAGACCGCCGTTGCCAAGGCCCGGCTCCGGCTCGCGCTCGGAGATCATGGTCCTGTCGATGCCCAGCTCCTCAAGCGCCTGGGCGTAGTTCTTCTCGTTCACCAGATTGACCATGTTGGAAAACAGCGAACGTCCCACCAGGAACTCCGCGCTGAGATAGTAGACCTTCTTTGCGCCGGTGCCCTTGCGCACGCCGCGGGATTCGGTTCTGCGCTCCATGATCTCGTCGCGCACGGTCAGCGCGACCGCCTTGTAGAGCTGCTCCTCCGTTGCATCGGTGATTTCGCAGCCAAAGTTGCTCCTCAGCTTCTCGACCAGGTTCTGCTTAATCTGTTCAACTGTCATCCTCTTGAATTCCATGTAACGAATGCACCTCCGGAAAATTGCGTACCTTCGCGCCTGACTCTGGGCGCGAGAGCTTCGAGGTCTGCGGTTCTGGAAACCGTTTTTGCAGCGTTCCATATTCTTTCCAGAAAATACCTCTCTATGATAAGCCATTTTTTAGTATAGCACGTTTTAAGCGAATCTGCAATTGACTTTGCAGGGGCAAAAATTTATTCCCGTTCAAAATCCTGCATTTCACGCTCTATCGTGGCCTATTTTCCTTCAAATTTGCAATTTTATTTGCAAAGAAATTCAGATTTAACACACAATTCACCAAAATTTGCAGGACAGCCGACTGTTTGGGCGAATAAAATAGGGTGTATTCAAGATTTGCCGAAAGGAACTGAAACTTATGTCGCTTTCTCTGTCTGAACGCACCCTGGCCATCTCCCCCTCCGTTACCCTGGCAATCGACGCACAGGCCAAGAAGCTGCGCGCCGAGGGCATGGACGTGATCCCCTTTGGCGCCGGCGAGCCGGACTTCTGCACCCCGGAGTACATCAACGACGCGGGCAAGTTCGCCATCGACGCGGGCATCACGCGCTACACGGCTGTGGCCGGAACCATGGATCTGCGCGCAAAGATCTGCGATAAATTCTTCCGCGACAACGGTGTGTCCTACAATCCCTCCCAGATCATCGTCTCCAACGGCGCCAAGCAGGTGATCTTCACCGCCCTGAGCGCGCTGATCAACCCCGGTGACGAGGTGCTGCTTCCCTCCCCCTGCTGGCTGAGCTACCCCGAGATGGTGCGCATGGCCGGCGGCGTGCCGGTGATGGTGCACGGCAGCGAGGAGAACGACTTCATCGTCACCGCCGAGATGCTGCGCCCCTACGTCAACGAAAAGACCAAGGCCATCATCCTCAACAGCCCCTCCAACCCCAACGGCTGCGTCTATCCCCGCAGCGAGCTTGCGGAGATCGCCAAGCTGGCGGTGGAGGCCGGCTTCTACATCATCTCCGATGAGATCTACGAGAAGCTGATCTACGACGGTGAGCAGCACGTCTGCATCGCCTCTCTGGGCGACGACGTGAAGGCCCAGTCCATCATCGTCAACGGCGTCTCCAAGACCTACGCCATGACCGGCTGGCGCATCGGCTACGCCGCGGGCCCGAAGAACGTCATCAAGGCCATGACCGCCTTCCAGAGCCACGCCTCCTCCAACGCAAACTCCATCGCCCAGTACGCGGCGGCCACTGCCCTCTCCTGCGGCGACACCTACATCAAGAGCATGATCACCGAGTACGACGTGCGCCGCAAGCTGATGCACCGCATGCTCAACGAGATCGACGGCCTGAGCTGCCGCCTGCCCAAGGGCGCGTTCTACATCATGCTGAATCTGCAGAACGTGATTGGCCGCAGCTACAAGGGCACGCTGATCGACGGCTCCAGCCGCTTCGCCGAGCTGCTGCTCAACGAGAAGCGCGTGGCCGTGGTTCCCGCGCTGGCCTTCGGCGACGACAACTTCGCCCGTCTGAGCTACGCCACCAGCCGCCAGAACATCGTGGAGGGCTGCAAGCGCATCGCCGCCTTCATCTCCGAGATGGATTGAGGCCGGAAAGCATGAAACACCCGCTCGAGGGGGATCAAGCCCTCCCCGCGCGGGTGTTTTTTCTGTGTTCCGCAGCAGATTCTGCTGGATGGTGCGCGCCGCGAACGGACCGTCGCAGCCTGCGGTGCGCAGCCGTTCAGATGCGGTTTTCGCTGCGCCCGGCCGCCTTCACGGCGTAGAGCGCGGCGCAGGCCAGCGCAAAGGCACCGCCCACGGGATAGGCGACGCCTGCGGAGAGCCGGAGCCCCTCCTCCGCCATCAGGATGTAGGTGCAGGACACGCCGGACATGAAGGTCGCCGGAAGTGCGCACAGCAGCGAATGCCAGCGCTTCTCCCCGTGCCGCACCAGATACATGGCCGCCGCCCAGAGCGTGATCATGGCCAGGGTCTGGTTGCTCCAGGAGAAGTAGCGCCAGACCACGTTGAAATCCACCTGCGTCAGCAGCGCGCCCGCCGCCAGCAGCGGGATCGTGACCGCAAGCCGCTTCTTGAAATCGGACTGATCGATGTGGAACCAGTCGGCGATGATGAGCCGGGCGCTGCGGAAGGCCGTGTCGCCGGAGGAGACCGGACAGACCACCACGCCGATGACCGCCAGCGCGCCGCCGAACACGCCCAGCAGCGTCACGGAGATCTCATAGACCACGCCGGACTGTCCCAGCTGCGCAAGCGCCGCCTGCAATCCGCCGGTCGCGCCGTAGAAGGCCACGCCCGCCGCCGCCCACACCAGGGCGATCACGCTCTCGGAAATCATCGCTCCGTAGAACACCCTGCGACCGTCCTTCTCCGTGCGCAGGCAGCGCGCCATCATGGGCGACTGGGTTCCATGGAAGCCGGAAATCGCGCCGCAGGCCACGGTGATGAACATGAAGGGCCACACCGGCCTGCCGTCGGGATGCAGGTTCGCAAGCGTAAGCTCCGGCAGCCGGTAGCCGCCGGCGAGCAGGCCCACCATGATGCCCAGCGCCATCAGCAGCAGCACGCCGCCGAAGATGGGGTACAGCTTGCCGATGATCTTGTCGATGGGCAGCAGGGTCGCCAGCACATAGTAGATGAGGATGACCACGATCCAGAAGCCCACGCTCATCCATGCGGGGGTCAGCCGGGCGATCAGTGCGGCGGGACTGGTGGTGAACACCGCGCCCAGCAGCACCAGCAGAATCAGCGAAAAGATGCGCATCGCCTGCCGCGCCACCGGCCCCAGATACCTGCCCACGATCTCGGAGACCGAAGCGCCGTCCATCCGCAGGGAGATCATGCCGCTCATGTAGTCGTGCACCGCGCCGCCCAGAATCGAGCCGAACACGATCCACAGAAAGACCACCGGCCCGAACACCGCGCCCATCAGCGCGCCGAAGATCGGCCCCGTGCCCGCAATGTTCAGCAGCTGCACCAGAAAGACCCGCCAGGTCTTCATCGGCACATAGTCCACGCCGTCCGGATGCGCCGCCGCAGGGGTCGGCCTGTCGTCGGGCCGGAACACGCGCTCCACCAGCCGTCCATACAGGAAATATCCCGCAATCAGAAGAACAATCGCACACAGAAACGTAAGCATGGATGCTTCCTCCCCTTCACTGATCTTCCATTCCTATTATAACATAGGCGCAGCTGCCTTGGTCAAATCTGCCGGAAATTTTACGAAATGGTTGCGCATCGCACGACGAGGGCGGCGTCCGCAGACGCCGCCCTGTCTCCGATCTTCTCCTTCCCTGTGCAGCTGCAGTTCCCCCTCAGCCCTGCCCATCCTCCTCCGGGCGCTTCAGCCCGCTGCGGATGCGCTCCACCGCCGCGTAGCCGCCGTTGGCCGTCAGCGACACCAGCGCCGCATTGAACAGCGCCAGCACCGCGCCCGAGGCGCTGAAGCCCGGCCCGAACAGCATCGCCAGCAGCAGCGTGAGCAGCGCCAGTATGTAGCTCCACAGCTGCGTGGGAATTTTCACGATTCCCGGGATCTCCTTGGTGATCTGGGTCAGCACCGCCACGGCCATCGCCGCGCCCGCGTTGGTTCCCAGCAGACTCCAGTCAAACAGCTCCATTTCGCCCTCCTCCTTGCGTTCCACCTCACTGCATATTGAATTCGCCCGGTCGGCGCGCAATTCCCGGCGCGGAGAAATTCCCCGCTGCGCTCAGGAGACCGCGTCCACGGCCGGAATGTCGTCCGCGATCTCCGGCAGATCGTGCTCCCCGCGCAGCACACTGCTCACGTCGGTGAACACGCCCAGCCGCCTGCCCAGCAGCTCCGCCGCCTTCATCCGGGGCGAGGAATTCTTCTCCGGGCGCTCGCCGTCGATCTCACCGCGCATCACCTCTGTCAGGAACTCCAGCACCTCGTCCGCCGAGGCGATGTGCCGCTGCCGCGCATCCTGAAGCCGCTGCTGCATGTAGGCCTGCACCGCAGGCTGGCGCTTGGCTCCCTGGGCGTAGCTGCGCTTGAAGCCCGCCTGCTCCGCCGCCTCCGAGGCATTTCCCAGCTCCAGATACAAATCCGCAAAGCGCCGCTGACGCTCCGTAAGTCTGCCCGCTCGATTTTCCATATTCATACCTCCTGTCATTCACACGAATTAACCGCACTCGGTTATGTACGCAGTATACTCCCGATAACGGGTATTGTCAATATATTCTTTTGATATTTTTACCGTTTTCGGTTATTTTTTGCTTGCAAAATGGAGAGAAATGCCGTATAATATTCTCGGAAAGAAAGTATGGAGGCTGATTCTATGGATCTGCGTGATGTTCTGGCAAGGCTGAAAACCGAAAACGGTTTGACCACCGACCAGCTCTCACAAATCTCCGGCGTGCCCAAGGGGACGCTGAACAAGCTGCTCAACGGCGAGACCCGCAATCCCACCGGCAGCACGCTGAAGAAGCTTGCCGACGCGCTGAACTGCCCGGTGGAGCTGCTGTACCCGCGCGACGGACAGGCGGCGCATACCCTGCGCAACGCTGACGACGTGCTGAGCATCCACCGCAGGGCCATCCCGCTGCTGGGGGAGATCGCCGCCGGGGTGCCCATCTACGCCGACGAGGAGACGGAGCTGATCCTCTGCGACGATTCCCTGCGGTGCGACTTTGCGCTGCGGGTGCGGGGCGACAGCATGATCGGCGCGCGCATCCACGACGGCGACCTGGTGTTCATCCGCAGTCAGGACGATGTGGACGACGGGGAGATCGCCGCGGTGGTGCTCAACGATGAGGCGACCCTCAAGCGGGTGTACCACATCAAGAACGGACTGCAGCTGCTCTCGGAAAACCCGCGCTACGCCCCGATGATCTTCACCCTGGACGAGTGCGACAGCATCCGCATTCTGGGCAAGGCCGTGGGCTTCCAGAGCAGACTGTAAGGAGGGATGGGAAGCATGTCCTATTTTGAAGATAGAAACAATCCGGTGCTGCACTGCTGCGCCACGGAGCCGCTGCGGCTGGGCCGGGCGCGCATCCTGCGGGAGACGAGCGGCGGCGCGCTGGTGCGCGAGGACGCGGCGGGCATGTACATTCTGGCCGCGGACAGCCTCGCCGACGCGCGGGGGCTGCTCAATGGCCTGGACAGCATCGACTTCATCATGCTCTGCAACGCGGACTTCGCGCCGCTGATCGAGCGCTTCGGCCTGCGCGACCGCATGGTGTTCCATCAGGCGGCGTATCTGCGGCGGGAGCTGCCGCCGGTGGATCCCCGGCTGCGCATCGAGGTCGCCCGCGGACGGACGCTAGCGCGCATCCTGGAGGTGTACCAGCTGAACGGCCCGGAGTCGATCCGCAAGCAGGCGGAGAGGGGCGAGCTGTTCTTCGCCTTTGACGAACAGGGCGCGGAGGTGGGCTTCGTGGGCCTGCACCCCGAGGGCTGCTTCGGCATGCTGGAGGTGTTCCCTGAGCAGCGCGGCAGGGGCTACGGCGCGGCGCTGGAGGGGCACATCCTGCGCTTCTGCATGGAGCAGGGCCGCCTGCCCTACTGTCAGGTGGAGGAGGAGAACCTCGTTTCCATGCACCTCCAGCGCAGGCTGGGGCTGGAGATCTCGCCGGAGACGCTTCTGATGGCCTGGGGTCGGGAGCACTGAGCGATGCGGCGGGGTGAAGGCACCCCGCCCTACGGTTATATTGGTGAAGGCGCCCTGCCCTACGACTGTATTGAAGGCACCCCGCCCTACAACTATATATATGTAGAAGGCCCTGCACGGATTGATTTCCATGCAGGGCCTGTTGCGTCGAATGGAGGAGCCTCCATTCAACGATGGGGCTCACAGTTGGGGGGCGTTACAGCTCGTACTGGGTCAGCCAGGTGGAGAAGGCCGCATAGACCTCATAGAAGCGGTTGTAGAGCTCCTCGCTGTTGGTGAGGGTGTACTTGTCCGCCGCCTCGTCGTAGGTATAGTTGCCGGAATCCAGCTCGGCGCGGGCGTACTGCTCCACGGTCTGCGCGTCGGCAATGATGTCCGTCAGCTCGGTAAGACCCGTGGAGCTCACTGCGTTCACGCGGCTGATCAGGCCCGGGAAGTAATCCGGGGAGGACTGGGTCGCGTAGCCGTAGAGGCCGTCGCTCTCCAGGATGCTGGTCGTATCGCCGGGATAGAGGTAGTAGGTGATCTCCGCGCCGCTCTCATCGGTGTAGCTGCTGGTGTACTCCGTCCACTGGCAGACGAACATCAGGTAGTCGAACATGGCGTTCACGTCGGCGATCACGCCATCCTCGGCGAGGGACTGGTACAGCGCGTACTCCTGGGAGACGCTGCTCAGATCCACGGCGGTATAGCTGGCGTCGTCGATGTAGTAGTTGTAGCTGTAGCCGTAGTCGTCCACCCTGTCCGCCACGCGCATCGTGCCGTTGATCTGCACCGGGCGGTCGGTGAATTCAAACTTGCTGCCGCTGGCTGCGTACACCGCCATGGTGTTGGAGAGCTGGTTGGTGTTGGGAACGCAGAAGGGGCAGCTCTGGTAGGGCATGTTCATCAGGTAGATGTACTCGCCGCTGAGGGGGGACAGGGTGGCCATGTAGCCGGTGATGGTCACGGGCTTGCCGTCCAGGGCCTTGAGGGTATCCAGGCTGGCGGAGTCGGCGAAGCTGAGCTTCGTCGCCTCCGCAGAGGACGCTTCCTTGCCGCCGCAGCCGGTGGCCAGCAGGGCGATGCACACAAGCAGCGCGATCAGAGCTGCGAACTTCTTCATGCAATTCTTCCTTTCTTACCGGTCGATGCTGTCCTGTCGGGACATGCGCAGGGTCATGATGGAGGTGGGCAGGATGCTGATGACGAACACCAGCAGCAGGATCGCCCACTCCACGGGGTAGATCTTCGCCGCGTTGAGCACGATGCCCATGCTGGCCACGAAGCTGCGGATGCCCAGCAGGCAGCCGTGGGCCGCCAGCAGTGCCAGCGCCAGCGCAATCGCACCCGCCACCGCGTTCTGGATCAGGTACAGCAGGTTGATCCTGCCCATGGATACGCCGATCAGGCGCATCAGCGAAATCTCGCCGCGGGAGTCATAGGCGCTCAGCAGCGCGATCAGGGTGATGACGAACACGTTCATGATGAGAATCACCAGGCAGAGGATGTAGACGATCTTGCGGCTCATGTCCACGTTCTCCAGCACCTCGCGCAGCACGGTATTGGGGTTGATGACCAGGTAGTCCGAGTTTTCGGAGTAGGCGGCGGTCAGCGCGGAGTAGTCCGCGATGCTCTTGGAGCGCACCAGCACCGCGCAGACGGTCTTTTCCTCGTCATGCTCGTGCGCTTCCCCGTCCTTGACGTGTTCCTCGCCCTCCTCGTGCTCCTCTTCCTCCTCGTGGTTGTGCAGCGCCCAGATGGTCTCGCAGGGCGTGAACACCGCGTTGTCGTAGGCCGTGTGGGTGCGGGAGAGGACGCCGGTGACGGTCAGCGGGGATTCAGCGTGGTCGTGGCCGCTGCCGCTGAGACCGTGGGAGGTGATCAGGGAGGAACCCACGCTGAGGTTGTACTTCTTGGCCACGTCGTAGCCCACGACGGCCTCGCAGGCAGAGCTGAACATCTCGCCGGAGGACAGGCTCTTTCCGTCCAGCAGCGCGGGCGTGGTGCCCACGATGGGCGCGTCGTTGTAGCTGTCGCCCATGCTGAAGGGCACGACGGCGTTGGCCATGCCGCTGCTCTGAATCTCATCCACCAGCGCATAGGGGATGGTGCCCAGCGGCTTGTCGGTGAAGAACATGGTATTCATGGCCAGCTGGGTGGAGCTGCCGGAGGGGCCGATGATGATGTCGAAGTTGGCCGCGGTCTGGATGATGCCCTCGGAGATCTGGGTGGAGATGTTGTAGGCCAGCAGGGCCACGCAGGCCGTGATGATGATGGACAGGCAGATCATGATGAGCTTGGTGCGGCGCACCGCCATGTGGCGAAGGGCGAACTTAAGCATGCTCCGCCACCCCCTCTCCGGTCTCGAAATGGGCGATGGCGTTCATGTCCAGCACATGGTTGAACATGGGGGCCAGACGGTCGTCGTGGGTCACGACGATCAGCGTGCCCTTCCCCGTGTTCTCGATCAGCTGCTGCATCACGTCCCGGCCCGTCTCGTAATTCAGGTTGCCGGTGGGCTCGTCCGCGAGGATGATGTTGGGGCTCTTGATCAGCGCGCGGGCGATGGCCACGCGCTGCTTCTCGCCGCCGGACAGCGAACGCACGCGCCGCTTCTTCATCGGCAGGATGCCCAGCCGATCCAGCAGCGCGTCCTTGCCGGAGGTGTCCACGTGCTCCAGGCGCAGGATGTCGATGTTGTCCTGCACGGTCATGTTCTCGATGAGCTTGAAGTCCTGATAGACGTAGCCGACCTCCCGGATGCGGAAGGCGTCGCGGCGGCGCTGGGGCCAGGTGTTGATGGCCTCGCCGTTCACGGAAACCGTGCCATCGGTGGGGGTCAGCACGCCGGCGATCATGTTCAGAAGGGTGGATTTGCCGCAGCCCGACGCGCCCAGCAGCACGTAGGACTGGCCGTCCTCAAAGCTAAGGTCTGCATAGCGAATTGCCGCGCGGTCATTGAACCGCACGCAGAGCGAATTGGTCTGTATCATTGTGAAATTCCTCCGTATTCAGATAAAAAGGTGCACAAAAGCACGCCCCTGGGGCGCTGCCCCGGAGCAAAGCAAGCCTATGGCTCATACGGAGGTCAATCGTTCAATTGTACGCTGCTGGAGACGAGCGTGAAGAAGCGCTGGCGGGGCGCGGAGCGGCGGATGCCCGTCAGGCGGAAGATGCCGGGACCGAAGGCGGTGACGGCCAGGGACAGCATCGCCCAGGCCAGCTGGCGGCGCAGCTCCGAAAAGCGGCAGATGACGCAGCCGGGATCGTCGCAGACGTGGTCGGCGCAGAAGATGGAGCCGCAGACGGAGAGCAGCAGCGCAAACAGCAGGGCCCAGCTCAGCGCACGAACGAGCGCCGCGCTCCGGTTTTCCTTCATGCTGCCCGCCTCCCTCTGCGTTTTCGTGCGGCACGCCTTTGCATGCCTTTCATCGCATCCCTATCATAGCATGCACAATCGATGTTGTTGTGAACATTCCATTAAATCTCGTGATGAATCTGTGTCGAAAGGGTTCAAATCCTGGGAAATGGTGGTTTACAAGCCGGGAAAGCTGTGCTATAATAGGCACGGGCTGACGGGGATTCCGTCAGACTCGATCCAATTGAATAGAAACATTTTTCAGTGCCCGACGGAGGCAATCCGTTGGGGTAAAAGGGAATCAGGTGCAAATCCTGAGCGATCCGGTCACTGTAAGCGGGGAGATCCGCCGCGCAAATCCATTGTGCCACAGGCATGAGAAGGAGCGGCGCGCATCCACGATCCGCAAGTCAGGAAACCTGCTGAAAGATGCGGCGCATAGCTTCCGAAGAAAGCGGCCTGCCCGGTTCGACCTTGCCCAGTTTCAATTCATATTGAAGCGCCCGCTTTTCGGAAGAAAGGCGGGCGCTTTTATTGTTGATTATCGGCGTGCTGCCCTTCGGGGCCCGCCGACCCGGCCAGGCCTACGGCTTGCCGAATCTTTGCGGCCCGCCATCCTGATCTGACTATGCCGCCGCGGCTCCGGCCGACGAACGGGGCCACGGCGCATAAGTATCGGGCGCAATGCCCAGGGAAAGGAACGATTCCACTATGAAAAAGGTACTTGCTCTTGGTCTGATCCTCATGATGCTGCTCGGCTGCATCGCCGTCGCCTCCGCCGAGGAGGTCAAGCCCGTGATCCTCGTGGTCAGCTTCGGCACCAGCTACAACGACAACCGCGAGCTGACCATCGGCGCGGTTGAGGCCGACATCCAGGCCGCCTACCCGGATTGGGAGGTTCGCCGCGCCTTCACCGCCCAGACCATCATCGACATTCTCGCCGAGCGCGACGGCATTGAGACCGACAACGTGACCGAGGCCATGGAGCGCCTGGTCGCCGACGGCGTGAAGAAGGTCGTCCTCCAGCCCACCCACCTGATGCACGGCTACGAGTACGACGACGTGATGGCCGAAATCGCCCCCTACATCGACCAGTTCGATTCCTTCGCCGTGGGCGAGCCGCTGCTCTCCTCCATCGAAGACTACGAGGGCGTGATCGACGCGCTGCTGGCCGAGAACGAGAACGTCGGCTCCGAGGACGTGGCGCTGGTCTACATGGGCCACGGCACCGAGCACTTTGCCAACGCATGCTACAGCCAGCTGCAGGCCCTGATGCACGCCGAGGGCTATGAGAACGCCTTCGTCGGCACCGTCGAGAGCTTCCCCGGCCTCGACGACATGCTCTCCCAGGTGGCCGTGTTCGGCGCGACCAAGGTTATCCTCCAGCCCCTGATGGTGGTTGCCGGCGACCATGCCAACAACGACATGGCCGGCGACGAGGAGGACTCCTGGAAGACCGCCTTCACCCAGGCCGGCTACGAGGTCGAATGCGTGATCGAAGGTCTCGGCCAGAATCAGGCCGTGCGCGACATCTACGTGGAGCACGTGGGCGCAGCCATCGAAAGCATCGGCTGAATTGGTGGACGGGGGAGCAAACTCCCCCGCCACAAAGCGTTGACAAAGTCAACGATTTGCAGACGCTGAAAAAGCCTGCAAGACAAGGAAGCAAGGCTGCAAATGAAGGCGCATACACAGACGTATGTAACTGAAATTTGCAGCCGCAGCTGACGCAGTAAGCAAAAATGCCAACCAATTTCGTTCTTTCAGTGGGCATTTTTGCGTTTGTGGGCTTTGTCAGTCGTCTGCGGCGGGGTGAAGGCACCCCGCCCTACAGCTATGCAGGGGCGATCTCCCCGTTTTGAGACAGCCCCCATTTCCCAAAAGGAGTGTGTATCATGAAACAGAAACTCGCAACCGCATTGGCCCTGATCCTGATTCTGACCACGGTCTGCGGCCTGTGCGCTGGCGCGGAATCCGCCCCGGCGGACGGCCTGTACACCATCGGCGTGACCTCCAGCACGAAGATGTTCAAGGTCGTGGACTGCGCGCTGCGCGTGGAGGACGGACAGATGACCGCCGTGCTCACCCTCAGCGGCGTGGGCTACGGCTATGTGTACGCAGGCACGTCCGCCGAGGCGGAAGCCGCGCCCGTCGAGAGCTGGTCGCCCTACGTGCCCAACTGGGACGGCAAGTACACCTACGAAATCGAAATTCCCGCGCTGGATGCGGACGTTTCCGTCTGCGGCTTCTCCATCAAGTATCAGAAGTGGTACGACCGCACGCTGGTGTTCAATTCCGCCACGCTGAGTCCGCGCACAAGCGTCGCGCCCGACGGCGTGTACGGCGGCATTTTGCACTCCGACGGCGCAATCGACGGCCTTGACTGCATTCTCACCGCCCGGAACGGCGCGATGAGCGTGGAGCTTGCCGGGGATGTGCAGGCGCTGCGCATTGGCGGGGCGGAATACACCGCAGCAGACGGCAGGCTGTCCTTCCCGCTTGCGTCGCTGGATGTGCGCACCGCAGTCGAGCTTGAGCAGAATGATGCCTGGAGCGCATGCTGGCTGCGCATCGACAGTGCGGAGCTGAGCGATCACAACGTGACCGCCGCCGACGGCGTGTACACCGTGGAGGTCAAGACCGACTCCAAGCTGCTGAAGATCACCGGCTGCGTGCTCAGCATCCGAAACGGCGCGATGACCGCCATGCTCACCGCCAACAACAGCAGCTACGATTACCTGTACCTGGGCCTTGCCAAGGACGCGCCCAACGACGGGGCCGCCTGGATCGCAGGTTCCCCGGACGCCAGCGGCGCTTACACCTACGTGGTCGAGATTCCCTCGCTGGACAACGAAATCTCCGTGGCCACCCACTCCGCCAAGAAGTCGCTGTGGTACGACCGCGCCATCACCCTGGACTCCGCCACCCTTCAACCCCTGCGCTGAGAAATGAGGTAAGTAACGATGAAGAAGCACACCAAGCGTCTGATTGCCCTGCTCGTGCTGCTGGCCATGCTGCTGGGCACCTGCTACGCCACCGAGCTTTTCACAGAAGAAGTTGAATCCTCCCCTCTCCCCGTTGAAACTGAGACTCCCGTAGAAACCGAGTCTCCCGTTGAAACCGAGACTCCCTCCGAGTCCGAGACTCCCGTTGAGACTGAGGTTCCCACTGAGACCGAAACTCCCATTGAGTCCGAGACTCCCTCCGAGACCCAGACTCCCGTTGAGTCCGAGACTCCCTCCGAGACCGATACTCCCGTTGAGTCCGAGACACCTGCCGAGACCGAGACTCCCGTTGAGACCGAGGCTCCCGTTCCCGAGGAGTCCCCCGCCCCCATCGAGGACGGCGAGTACGACACCCCTGTGGACTCCAGTTCCTCCATGTTCAAGGTCGTCGCATGCAGGCTGACGGTCAGGGATGGTGCTTACACCGCCACCATCACCCTCTCCGGCACCGGCTACGATGTGCTCTATCTGGGCTCCGCCGAGGCCGCCGCCGCTGCTGATCCCTCCCGGTACATCCCCTTCGTGCCCAACGCCGAGGGCAAGTACACCTACAGCTTCCCGGTGGAGAAGCTCGATCTGCCCATCGCCATCGCGGCC
>SFNY01000013.1 GCA_004554085.1 Clostridiales bacterium
CCGGCACGGGGGTGGGATCCGGTGTCGGTTCGGGCGTGGGTTCGGGCGTGGGTTCGGGTGTGGGCTCAGGGGTCGGCTCCGGCGTAGATTCCGGGGTGGCTTCGGGCGTTGGTTCCGGGGCAGGGGAAACCGCCGCATCCTCCGTTTCCTCCGGCACGGAAATCTCCACCACATCTGCGGAGCTTTCCTCCAGAACCGTGGGGGCAGGCTCCACCTCGCTGGCGAAGCTACCCGCAGCGGGCGCAATCGTCAGAATCAGCAGCGACAGGCTCAGCAAACACGCCAGAATTTTGCGCTTCATACGGTCTTACCTCCAATCAGCTTTCATCTGCTTCCGGCCAACCCGCCGCTTCCAGCGCGCTCGTGCCGTTGTTTTTGCTCTGCACGGCCTGGGCATGCACCCGGACGGCCAGCCTTGCGTTCACATAATCGTTGCCCAACTCCGAGCCGAAGCGCACGCGGGTGAACAGCGGCTGCGTGCATTCGCCGCGCTTCACGGGTGCGTTGTAGTAGTAGTAGCCGTCCCTCTCCGTCCACGCGTCGGTGTTGATGTCCAGCGCGATGTGGTCGAAGCTCAGCTGCGCATCCGTGCCCTCCGCCGCATGAATGCTCTTTTCGATGCGGACGCGGCACCAGAATTCGGCCTCGCCGCTGTTCTCCACGTACACGATCTTGTCCACCTCGCTGTCGGGCAGCACGTTCAGCACGCCGCCCTGGGGGAAGGGCTCGCCGCCGGAGGTTTCCTCGTGGAGCGTCATATCCAGAACGGCGGTGGTGATCACGTTGTCCGCCGTCTCCTGAGCCGTGAAATACGCCAGTGAGCCCGCCGCCGCGATTGCAACGCAGCAGACAAGGGCCGCAGCCAGTGCGATGCGCTTTCTCTGCATCCATCTCTTCCTATTCATGCTCTTCCCTCCGGATTCTCGCAAACTGGGGTTTTGATTTGCTGCCAGCGTTTCCGCGCAGGCCATGCGGGACAATCCGCGCCCTCCGATTGCCCCGCATGGCCTGCCCCGAAGGGGCAGACCTGCACGCCTTAATCCGCGTCGAAGGCCCGGAAGGCCTCGGCGGCGCTGGTGAAGGGATCCTTCTGGATCGCGTCCGCAGTGATCTGGATCTCAAAGGAGCTCAGGCCGTCGAGATCCTCGACCGTGAACACGCCGGGGATGGTCACGCTGGTGAACAGCGGCGCGGTCACTTCCTCGGGCGCGAGGACGGTATTATAGTAGTAGGAATAGGTGATGCTGTCCGTGCCCTCGGTGATTCCCGCGCGGGTCCACCTGCTCTCGTCGTGACCGCCGAAGATGGTCGAAAGGTCGGTCACGCCGTATTCCTTGGCAGCGGCCTTGAACACGCTGTACCGGGTCAGGGTCACGTTCACCCGAATCCATGCGTCGCTGCTGCCAATGTTGCGCACGGTGGGATCCTTGTCGTAGGCCACGCCGGGAACCACGTTGCTGTACGTGCGCGCATCCACCTCCGTACCGTCCGCATTGTGCTCGAACAGGTCGATGGAAACGCCCGCGCCCATGGTGAAGGTGTTGGTTGCGCTGTCCTGATCGGTGAAGTACGCCAGCGTGCCGCCGATCGCCAGAATCGCTGTCAGACAGACCGCGAGGGCCAGAACCAGAACTCTCCTCTTATTCATGCCGCACATCTCCCTCCTTCAATTGCGTCTGCCGTCACGCGCCGATGACCGCCCAGGCCTCGGCAGCGGTGCTGAAGCCCTCCGCCTGCACTGCGTAGGCCGTGATTCTGAGCTTCGCGCTGGCGTAGGCGCTCACATTGGCGGTGCTGTCGATGGTGAAGCTCGAGAACACGGGGACGTTGTCGCCGCCCTTCGCGACCGATGCATAGGCATAGACGTTCGCCGCGCCGGAGACCGCCGTCCAGCCGTTTGCCTCCAGCTGCTTTGCGATGGTCGTATCGCCGCTCTTTTCAATCGCCGAGATGCCGTTCTCCACCTTCACGAACAGCCAGCAGTCCTCGCTGCCGCTGCCCACGTGCACGGTGGGGTCCTTGGTGTAGCTCCTGCCGGGAATCAGGTGGTATTCGTTCGCCTTCACGCGGCTTTCGTTGGGGACGGGCGTGCCGTCCGCATTGACCTTGGCCTCGTCCAGGGTGATCGCCACGTTGCCGACGGTGAAGCTGTTCGTCACCACATCCTGACTGGTGAGATAGGCGAAGGTCGCGCCGATGCTGACGCACACCAGCAGGATGGCGCTGCACGCAAGCATCGCGAGCCTGCGCATCTTCTTCTGAACATTCCTGGTCATTTTCTTCCCTCCTAAGCTGATTCCGAATGATATGTAAAGGCCCTGCGTCCATTACATCGTATCGAATCCGGAGCTGCGCTCCCGAGCTTCTCTGCGCTGAAATGAACTTTCAGGGCCTTCCGGCGTAGCTATGGAATTTTCAGTCGCGCGTTACGCTGTGCTTCCCCGATCTGCGATCCGTTGGCAGGAACGTGATTGCCAGCAAAGCGACCGCAACGCAGATGGAGATCGTCCTTCCCCTCCCCGTCTGTATCCAGCCGGACAGATAGCCCAGATACGGAATCGCGAACACCGGTTTGCCCAGCAGATTCTTATCGTACACCTGCGCTCCATCCACCGCATCGTTTGCATCACCCTTGGTGGTGTAATAATATGCGGGTTCCTCCAGCGGTATTTCTTCAAAGAGGGGATTTCCCGCCGCATCCGCGACCGCCGCGCCGTTTTCGTCAAGCACGGCCTGACAGCGGGTGGTGCGCACTTCCACGTCCACCACGCGGTGGGTCGCCACCAGCAGCGCGTCGTTGACCACGAAGGTGATCGCGTCGCCCACCTGCACATCGCTGGGATCGACCTTTTTGACATAGATCAGGGAGCCGACGGGGTAGGTCGGCTCCATGGAGCCGGAGAGCACGGCGTAGGGGGTCAGTCCCATCACCCGTACGCCCGCCAGCGCGATGGCCAGCAGCACGATCAGCCCCACAAGGACGCTGCTGGCGAGGCTCCACAGCCTTCTCAATCCCTTCATGTTCCCCCGCCCTTCTTCTGTTTCTCAAAATGCAGAAGGGACGCCCTCCGAGCGACTGCCCGGCGGCGTCCCTTCATCAGAATATATGCCTGAAGGTTCCCCTATAAACTTGTTTTTGCAATGAAATCGAACAAAAATTTCTGTCCCTGCGCGCGCAGCGGCCCCGGAAACACGGTAAAGCCGTGGATCGCGCCGGAGAAGCGCATGAATCGCAGCGCCACGCCCGAGCGTGCCAGCATACCCGCGTAGATCTCTCCCTCGGTGCGCAGACTGTCGCGCTCACAGGTCAGGATGACGGCGGGCGGCAGGCCCTCCAGTTCCTCCGGCGTTGCGACGCAGGGCGTGCACAGGGGATCGGAGGCGTATTGCTTTTGCGTTGCATAGCAGCCCGCGCCAAAATCCAGCAGCGCCTGAGAAAGCTCCAGCTCGTCCCGATAGCGCGCCTGCTGAGGCAGCGTGCAGCCCATGTCCAGCGCCGGATGATCCAACACCTGGCACATCAGCGGAAGATCGCCCCGGCGCTTCGCCAGCATGCAGATTGCCGTGGCAAGGCACGCGCCCGCGCTGTGACCGCCGATGGCGACGCGCGCGGGATCGATTCCGTAGCGCGGCCCATCATTCCGCATGGACCGAATCGCCGCGTAGATCTGCTCAAGCGCGACGGGGTGGCGCGCCTCCGGCGCCAGGGGATAGTCCAGCGAGACAACGACCATGCCCAGCTCCCGACAGAGGGCTGTGCAGAAGTGGTCATCCTCCTCGGGACTGCCAAAGATGAACGCCCCGCCGTGGAGATCCACGAACAGCGGCGCGGGCCCAGACGCGTCCGGCGCATAGAGCAGCGCGCGCAGCTCCCCGCCCGGGATGGGAATGAAGATCTCCCTCCCCGCAATTTCCTTCGGCTTGTGCTCGGCGTCGTTGAATCTGCGCAGCAGCTGCGCCTTTCTCAGTTCGGGGTTCATGTCGCACGCACCTCACCATACTGTTTTTCCAGCTTCTGAAACAGCCGCAGCAGCACGACCACCGCAGCGCTGGCCAGCACGACCTCCGCGCAGAGCTGGGCGTAGGCCAGGCCATAGAGGGGGAAGAGGGCGTTGAGGATGTACAGCGCGGGGATCTCCAGCACGATCTTGCGCATGATGGCGAAGATCAGGCTCTTTTTTCCCATGCCGCAGGCCTGGAACACGCCCACGGCCAGGAAATCCATGTTCAAAAACGGCGTTGCCAGACACAGGCCACGCATGAAGCGCGTGCCGTAGACCACCACATCCGCGTTCTCCATGAACAGCGAGATCAGCCCGCCCGCAAAGGCATAGTAGAGTGCAGCCATGCTCAGCAGGAAGCTCAGCGAAATCTTCGCGGCGAAAACCACCGCGCCCTTCATGCGCCGCACGTTGCCGCTGGCGTAGTTGTAGCTGACCAGCGGCATCAGGCCCTGGGACAGGCCCTGAGAGATGTACATGGGAATCATGCACAGCTTCTGGGAGATGCCCATGGCGGCCACGGCGTTGGAATTGAAGGCGGCGGTGAAGTTGTTGAGCACCGTCATGCCGGTGACGTTCAGCAGGTTCTGGATGGCGGCAGGCACGCCCACCGCGCACACCCCGGCGACGAGATTTCGATCCACCCTCCGCAGATGGCGCGGATTCAGACTGACGTAGGTGCTCCTGCGGCGGGTAAACAGCAGGACGAAGAAGTAGATGCAGGCAACCATGTTCGAGATAAAGGTTGCCAGACCCGCGCCCGCCGCGCCCATGTTCAGGCCCCAGGGCAGGATGAAGATGGGATCGAGCACGATGTTGAGCAGACAGCCGGACATGGTTCCGATGCTGGCGTGGAGCGTCGCGCCCACGGAGCGCACCAGGTAGGCCAGCACCACATTGAGGATGCTGGGTGCAGCGCCGCAGCACACCGTCCAGAGCAGATAGCCGGAGGTTGCGCCTGTGGTCTCCCCGTTCGCGCCCAGAAGGCGCAGAAGCGGCGCTCTGAATACGGTACAGAGCAGCGAGAACATCAGGCCGCAGGCCAGCGCGCAGTAGAAGCCGAAGGCGGAGCTGCGGCGCACGGTGTCGTAGTCCTTCCGACCCAGCGCGCGGCTCATCATGCTGGAGGAGCCCACGCCGAAGAGGTTGTTGACGGCGTTGAACGCCAGCAGCACCGGCGCGGCCAGCGTCACCGCCGCGTTCTGCACGGGATTGTTCAGCATGCCCACGAAGTAGGTGTCCGCCAGGTTGTAGATCACCATCACCAGCGAGCTGAGAACGGTGGGAATCGCCATGCGCAGCACCGCCCGGGGAATGGACACGCTCTCAAAGAGCTGTATCCTCGTCCTGTTTTCCATGTTTATCTTCTCCTGTATCGACAGCACAGCGGCGGAGGACGTTTTATCCTCCGCCGCGCATCCTGTTACGGATCTTATTTTTTCTTCTTGCCGCCCTTTTTTTCATTCTTCTTCGCGGCCTTCTGCTCCTCCTTCATCTGGCGAACGGATTCCTCGGTGTAGCTTTTCACGTCCGCCAGCTTGCCGGTAGCCTGCACGCCGCTGGCCTGCTCGATCAGCGGCACGATCTGCTGAAGCTGCTTCCAATTGTAGTTGGCCGCATTCCAGTGGTAGCGCTTGCCGTCCTTCATCACCAGCGCAACCTCGTGCACCGGGAAGAGGGCGGTGGTCTCCGTCGCGCCCGAGCGATCCAGCTTGTCGTAGCCCAGATCCTCGATATATCCGAACTTCTCCAGATCGGCCAGCTGGAAGCGCTTGTCCAGCAGCTTGATGTCGTTCTCGCCCTGACGATAGATGAACGAGGCGCGCTTTGCGCCGGGCTGGGGCTTGATGTACACGGTGTTGACGATATGCATGGTCTTGCTGTCAATTTCCACGCGCGTGAACACATACATCTTCACATAGAACACGGCCAGCAGCGCGATGAGGTAGCTGAACAGGGAGAAGCTGCTCATGTATTCATTGAGCGTTCCGGTCATCTGCTTGATCAGGGTAACCAACGCATCGCTGATGCACAGCAGACCCAGGATATAGAGCACGATGTAGCCCGCGCGGTAGGGACGGTATTTCTTCATTGAATAACTCCTTTGCAGTGCATTCGTATTTTTTTCATTATACTCTTTTGCGCCCCGCTTGACAAGCTGAAATCCCTTCCTGCGGGAAAAAAGCTCCCTTATTTATCTGCGGCCCCCCGCGAAGGCGCAGATTCCGTTGATGAGAATTGCGGTCAGCAGGGCGTAGAGCAGGCTGGGCACCTGAAATGTGGGCAGCACCCGGGCGCTGAGGTAGATCAGAGCCACGTCGATGACCGTGCCGGACAGGCCGAAGGTCAGGCAGCCCAGCGGTGCGGTGATCAGCCGCAGCACGGGCCGCAGGATCAGATGGGCAATTCCCAGCGCCGCGCCGACGATGAGATAGGGCACCGCCAGCTTCAGCTCCGCCTGACTGTGAATCGATATGAACTGCATGATGCACGCCACGGTGGGCGCCGCCAGGATGCAGGTGGCCATCACCACAAAGCTGCGCGACGGGCGCGCGGAGGATCTTCGCATCCGTTCTGATTTCCTTTCGATTGTTTTCTTTCCTATTATATATCTTTGATGGAGTCTTATCCGTTCATTCCGGATCGGTTTCTTCAATCAGCCGGTCGATCTCCCCCTCGAACAGCTTCCATGCGCCCTGTTTGGGCGGTCGGGAGGTGAAGCACAGCCTTTCGTGGCGGGTGGGGTGCTCCAGCGCGAGGAAGTACGCCCACAGCGCGATCTGCCTGCCCGGCGTTCCGTGGCCGTAGCGCATGTCGCCCCACAGCGGATGCCCCGCATGGGCATGCTGCACCCGAATCTGGTGGGCGCGGCCCGTGAAGAGCTGCACCTGGGTGAGCGTAAGTCCCTCACGCACCGCCTGGGGTCGGGTGATGAGCTTCGCCTGCTTCGCGCCGGGCGTGTTTTCCTTCACCGCGCGCACCATACCCGTGCGTCCGTCCTTGATCAGCCAGTCGGTCAAGCTTCGTTCGCCCGCAAGTTCGCCCTCGACAACCGCCAGATACCGCCGATCCTGCTCGTGGGTGCGAAAGGCCTCGCTGAGCCGCGACGCCGCCTTGGACGTGCGCGCGAACACCATCACGCCGCCCACCGGGCGATCCAGCCGGTGCACCAGGCCCAGATACACCGCGCCGGACTTGTTGTACTTCTCCGCAATGTAGCGCTTCAGGATGGACAGCAGGTCATCGTCGCCGGAGCTGTCCGCCTGGGTGGGCAGGTTCGCCGGCTTCTCCACCACCAGCAGGTGGTTGTCCGCATAGAGCACGTTGATCTCAAATTTTCCCGCACGAATGATGTCTTCCATGCTGCCTCCGAAGCTGTTTTTTTACGCAAACCTGTGACGGCGGGATGAAGACATCCCGCCCTACGGGTGAACCCGGGGTTTCCGGCGGGATGGGCATCCCGCCCTACGGGTGAATCCGGGGTTTCCGGCGGGATGAGGGCATCCCGTCGATGATTTCCCCTCCATTATCCACGCCATACCCGCGAATGTCAATACTCCCGGCATCTTTGATCGCAATTGGGCGCGCATATTAAATTCTTGCACAGAGCGTCAATTTTCACTCCGGGAGCTTGCCGGAGGCTAGTTTTTCAATTATAATTAAAAGTGGTAAATTAGGGAGAATTTGAAGTCGCACAGACCAAGCTGAAATCGAGGGGAAGAATCTTGCGCGAGATCCTGCTGAAGGAGCCGGTGGAGCTGAAGCTGCCCGCAGAACAGAACATGATGCTGGTGCTGCGCCTGACGACCGCAGGCGTGGTTGCCCGGGCGGGTCTGACGGTGGACCGCATGGACGATGTGAAGATGGCCGTGGAGGAGGCGTGCAACTGCCTGATCGGCGGCGATCCTGCGCCCCGGCGGCTGTGCCTGCGCTTCGCGGCGGAGGAGAACTTCCTCAAGATTCGCATCTGCGGCGACGGCGAGTGCACCGGCGCGGCCAATGCCGACGAGCTCGGCGTGGCGCGCTGCATTCTGGAATCCCTGGTGGACGGCGTGGACGTGTGCATGCATGGCGCCGTCATCGGCGCGGTGGAGCTGCGCATCGCCCTCGATCAGTGAGGTAAGGCTGCATGCGTAGAAATCAACGTCTCCCGGGCGAGGAGATCGAGCGCCTGCTGGCGCTGTGGAACCAGACCCGGCAGCCAGAATATCGCGACCGGCTGGTGGAGGCCCACTTGTACATCGCGGAGATCATCGCGCGAAAGTTTTCCGGGCGCGGCGTGGACTACGACGATCTGTATCAGGTCGCATCCCTTGCGCTGTTCAAGGCCATCGGGCGCTTCGACCCTTCGCGGGGCATCCAGCTGTCCAGCTTCGTGACCCCCGGCATGGTGGGCGAGGTGAAGAACTACTTCCGGGACAAGAGCCGCACGATTCGCCCGCCCCGGCGCAGCACGGAGCTGATCCGTCTGGTGGATCAGGCCCGGGAGCAGCTGACGCAGAAGCTGCAGCGCTCGCCGAGGGTGGATGAGATTGCGGAGCACGCGAATCTTTCCGAGGACGAGGTGCTGGAGGGCCTGGAGGCTGCCAGCATGCAGCCGGTGTCCCTGGATCAGCAGACCACGGAGGACGAGGACAACCTCACCCTGACCCACGCCATCGGTGCGGAGGAAAAGGGCTTTTCCGAGTTCGAAAACGCCGATCTGTTGCAGCGGGGCATGCGGACGCTGAGCGAAAAGCAGCAGGAGGTCATCCGCCTGCGCTTCTTCGAGAACCTCTCCCAGCGGGAGGTGGCGTCTCTCATGGGCGTTTCCCAGATGTCGGTTTCCCGAACGGAGAGAAGCGCGCTGGAGCAGCTGCGCCGGGCGGTTCTATCCGATGAATAAATGACGGAGTACGATTGAATGATGAAATGGATCGCAAGCGCCGCATTCGGCATGGAGGGCATGACCGGTCGGGATCTGAAGCGGCTGGGCATGCAGAACGTACAGGTGATGGACATCGGCGGCGCGCGCTTCGAGGGCAGCTTTGAGGACGCCTTCCGGGCAAACCTGTGGCTGCGCACCTGCGACCGCATCCTGCTGGTGATGGGCCAGTTCAGGGCCGTCACCTACGAGGAGCTGTTTCAGGGGATCAAAAAGATCGAGTGGGAGAAATTCCTGCCCGAGGACGCGCGCTTCCCGATCCGGGCCAAGTGCGTGAAATCCACGCTGATGAGCCCGTCGGACGTGCAGAAGATCTCCAAGCGCGCCATGGTGGAGCGCATGAAGAGCGCCTACGGCCTGGACTGGTTCGACGAGACCGGCGTGCTGTTCCAGATCGATATTTCCATCCGCGACGATATCGTCACGGTGTGCATGGATTCCTCCGGCGACGCGCTGTCCAAGCGCGGCTACCGCACCTGGAACGGCGAGGCGCCCATCCGCGAGACGCTGGCTGCGGCGCTGATCCTGCAATCCGGCTGGCACCCCTGGCAGCGGCTGTACGACCCCTGCTGCGGCACGGGCACGCTGCTGGTGGAGGCGGCGTTCATCGCGCTGGGACGCGCGCCGGGACTGACCCGATCCTTCGCCATGGAGAGCTGGCCCTGCGTGCCCCACGAGGAGCTGCGCAAAATTCGCACGGAGGCCAAGCTGAAGTACGAGGAGAGCAGCAAGCGCGAGATTCGCATCTGCGGCTCGGATATCGACCCCGAGGCCATCGAGCTGGCCCGCAGGCACGTGAAGCAGGCGGGTCTGGCCGGGCGGATCGAGCTGGAGGTGAAGGACCTGCGCGATGTGACGCTCTCCGGTGAGCCGGGCGTGTTCGTGTGCAACCCGCCCTACGGCGAGCGCCTGGACAACATCCGCGCGGCCCATGCGGTGGCGCGCCAGCTGGGCAAGCTGCAGGAGCGCAATCCGGGCTGGTCGCTGTGCGCCTTCTCGGCAGACATGGGCTTCGAGCGGGAGTACGGCCGCCGCGCCACCCGCCGCAGGAGATACTACAACGGGCGCATCGAGTGCGAATACCACATCTTTGAGCCAGGCAAGCCCGAGGAAGCCCGCAGGCGCGAAAGCGCGGGCGGAAACGGCTCCAAATACCACCCCAAGAACAAGCAACGCTCCAAGCAACGAGGTGCAGACAAATGAAACCGATCTTCAACAAGGCTCCGCTGACGCCGAACACCCTCTCTCCGCTGCCGATGGGCTCCATCCATCCGGAGGACTGGCTGCTGGACGAGATCCGCGCCCAGGCCGAGGGCATCACCCGGGACTTTGCTTCCGTCTGCCCCGAGGCCGATGAAAGCGGTGAATGGAAGCGCGGCGCGGACGGCGATCTCACCCGCGCGCCCTACTATCTGGAGGGAATCATCGCGCTGGGCTGGACGCTGGGCAACGAGGAGTACAAGAACCGAGCCACCCGCATGGTGGAGTGGATGCTCGCGAGCCAGCGCGAGGACGGCTGGTTCGGCCCCGCGGACAACGACGATTACTGGCCGCTGATGCTGGCCCTGCGCGCGCTGCGCAGCTACTTCACCGCCAGCAACGACAAGCGCGTGCTGGTGCTGATGGATCGCTTCTTCAAATATGAATACAAGAATCTTGCCGACCACCCGCTGAAGGAGTGGGCGGTGGCCCGCGGTGCGGAGAACATGGAGATCGCGCTGTGGCTGTACAACATCACCGGTCAGAAGTACCTCATCGAGCTGTGCAAAAAATTGAAGGAGCAGACCATCGACTGGCCGAACTTCTTCCACACCTTCTCCAACGCCATGCCCATGAGCAAGTCGCTGCGCTGGGAGCGCCTTCGCGAGGCGCTGGGGGAGGAGAAGGACGAGCCGCTGATCGGCTCCAAGCGCCCCTACTTTCACAGCCAGTTCCACCAGACCCAGGGCGTGAACCTGGCCTTCGGCCTGAAGGCCCCGGGCGTGATCAACCTGTTCAAGAGCGGCTTCAAGGAGCAGGGCGGTTTCCGCTTCGGCTGGGAGAAGCTGATGAAGCACCACGGCACCGCCAACGGCATGTTCACCTGCGACTCCCACCTCAACGGCGCAAATCCCACCCAGGGCAACAGCCTGCAGGCCATTGTGGAGCTGATGAACACGCTGGAGACGCTGATCGGCATCGGCGACTTCGGCCCCGAGCCCAGCGACATTCTGGAAAAGCTGGCCTACAACGCCCTGCCCGCAGCCTTCACCCCGGACATGAAGCGCTACCAGCGCATTCAGCAGACCAATCAGGTGAAGATTTCCGCCGACAGGCGCAAGTGGTACAGCGAGGATGAGGGCGCGAACCTCTTCCGCACCGCCCGGAACGATCTGGACTGCGCCGCCTGCCACCAGGCCTGGCCGAAGTTCGCATCCTCCCTGTGGTACGCCACCAACGACGGCGGTCTGGCTGCTGTCAGCTACGCCCCCTGCACCGTGCGTGCGGTGCTGGATGGCGTGCCCGCGCGCATCCGCGTCTCCGGCGGCTATCCCTTCACCCAGAACGTGGAGATCACCGTGTCCGTGAAGCAGAGCGCCGAGTTCCCGCTGTACCTGCGCATTCCCTTCTGGGCACGCCAGAGCATGATCTACCTGCCCGACGGCGAAATCATGCAGGTGCGCGCCAACGAGAGCGCTTGCATCCGCCGCAAGTGGTCCGCCGGCGACGCGATCCGCCTGGAGATGCCCGCCGTGCCGCGCATCTCCCGCTGGTACCACCAGTCCGGCGCGGTGGAGGTCGGCCCGCTGCTGATGGCGCTGCGCCCGGAGGTCAGTTGGACGGAGACGGAGGACGGTCTGTGCGCGTCCACCGCCGACGCATGGAACCGCGCGCTGGTGCGCGACGAGCCCATGAAGCTGATCCAGATCGAGGAGGACATCTCCGCCTTCGGCCATGGCGAGAGCGCCGTGGGCGTGATGGTGAAGGCCTCGAAGATCGACTGGCCCATGGACGGCGCAAACTGCGCGCCGGTGCCCATGGTGCCCAAGCTCTCCCGCAGCGCGCTGGACATCCTGGAGCTTGCGCCCTACGGCGAATCGCCGCTGCGCATCGTGGAATTCCCCATCGGCGTGCTGCGCGACGAGCCTGCGGCGGAGAAGAACTGAAGCATATGACAGGGAGTGCACCGCGCTCCCTGTTTTTCGCCAGGATTTGATCTTATCCCCCGTCCGCCCACCTGTTATTGACATACTGTCCACAACTTATCAACAGTGTGGGCTTCACCGGATCTCATCCCGATCCCGCCGCCAATCTCCTGCCAAATATTGGTGCAATTCGACAATTTCCGAAAATTCCAAAAATCCTATTGAAATTGGCGCGCCGGTCTGCTACAATAGAGTCACATTATCCACAAAATCATACGCTTTATCCACAGATTGTGAAAGAAATGTGGATAAAGCGTCATTTTGGGATGAAGCCGGAACGTACTTTTTTCAAGAATTCATCAAACGGACTACGGAGGAAGCATGAATTACACGCCTGAACAGAAGGAAGCATGGGACAAGGCGATCAAGACGCTGGAGGACAACCTGATGCCCATCTCCTTTACCACCTGGATCAAGCCTCTGGAGCTGCATTCGGTGACGCAGGATTCCATCCGCATCATGGTGAATAATACCCTGACGCTGAACCACGTGAAGCAGCGCTACTACACGGATCTGTACAACATGCTGAAGCTGAACTTCGGCCGGAGCTACGAGCTGGAGTTCTACACCCAGGACGAGCTGGCGCGGCTTCAGAGCGAGGTGAAGCAGACCACGCTGAACCCAAAGTACAGCTTTGAGAACTTCGTGGTGGGGCCAAGCAACAGCTTCGCCTGCGCGGCGTCGCTGGCGGTGGCGGAGGAGCCCAGCGCGGCCTACAATCCGCTGTTCATCTATGGAAGCGTTGGCCTGGGCAAGACCCACCTGATGAACGCCATCGGCAACTACATCATCGCGGCGGATCCCTCGAAGAACGTGCTGCTGACTTCGTCGGAGAGCTTCACCAACGAGCTGATCGACGCGATTGTGCAGAAGAAGGGCACCGCCGAGCTGCGCAACCGCATGCGCAACGTGGACGTATTGATGGTGGACGACATCCAGTTTCTGTCCAAGACGAAGTCCACCCAGGAGGAGTTCTTCCACACCTTCAACGACCTCTACTCCAAGGGCAAGCAGATCATCATCTCCTCCGATCGTCCGCCCAAGGACATTCCCACCATCGAGGATCGCCTGCGCTCCCGATTTGAATGGGGCCTGATCGTGGACATCCAGAAGCCCGATTACGAGACCCGCGTGGCCATCCTGCGCAAAAAGGCCGACGAGGAGGGCATCGACGTTTCCTACGACGTGATCGACTACATCGCCTCTCACGTGGAATCCAACATCCGCGAGCTGGAGGGCACGCTCACCCGGCTCAGCGCCCAGTGTCAGCTCATGGGCACGCCCATCACCCTGGAATTTGCCCAGAATTCCCTGTCCCAGCTGATGAAGTCCCAGGAGGGCCGGCGCATCACCCCCGAGCTCATCATCTCCGTGGTCTGCGACCAGTACGGCGTGACCCAGGAGGACGTGGTGTCCAAGAAGCGCAGCCGCGATATCGCCATGCCCCGCCAGATTGCCATGTACCTCTGCCGCGACCTCACCCAGCTCTCCACCACCAACATCGGCCGCGCCTTCGGCGGTCGCGACCATACCACCGTCATGCACGGCTGCGACAAGATCGCCGAGGAGATGAAGAACAACTTCTCCTTCAAAAAGCGCATCGAGGAACTGACGGCGATGGTCAAGAACGGCTAGGGGGTTACGCTTAGGGCTCTGCCCTAAGAACCCGCTTAAGGGCATGATGCCCTTAAGAATCCTCAATAAGCGACGCTACGCGCCGCTGGAAAAATTATTTAATTATTTCCCTGCGCGCATTGCGCGCAATACAGAGGGTTCCAAGGGGAATCATTCCCCTTGGCAGGGGTTCTTAGGGGACAGCGTCCCCTAAGCGTCACTCCCCCTGTGTACAACATGGCGGCTTGTCCACCCACAGTCCACGGGTGCTGTTGATAAAAAAGGGACCCAAAAGCGCTGGGACACAGGCGTTTTGGGAGTTTGTCCACAATATCCACAGCCCTACTCCTACGACTACCTTAAATATTTATACTGTAATTCTTCAGCGAACAGGAGGCCAATCACATGCAGTTCACTTGCTCCACTTCAAAGCTGATCGAAGCGCTTCAGATTGCGACGAAGGCGCTGGCCAACCGCACCACCAACCAGATTTTGGAGGGCGTACTGATCGAGACGGACATGGAGGAGCTGACGCTCACCTGCTCCGACGAGCGCATCACCATCGTAACGCGGATTCCGGCGGACATCAGCGAGCCGGGCCGGGGCGTAGTTCCGGGCAAGCTGTTCAGCGAAATCGTGCGGCGACTTCCGGACGAAACGGTGGACATCCGCATGGACAACCGCTTCGTATTCACCATTCGCAGCGCATCCTCCCGCACAAACATCTCCGGCCAGGACGCAGACCTGTTCCCGAGGCTCCCCAAAATGGACGACGAGCGGGAGATCTCGCTGCCCCAGGACATGCTTCGGGACATGATCCAAAAGACGGAATTCGCCATCGCCCAGGACGACATGCGCGAGGTGCTTACCGGCTGCCTGCTGGAGATCGGCGGCGGCGACGTGACCATGGTCGCGCTGGACGGCTACCGGCTGGCGCTGCGCCGGGCGAAGTGCTCGGATGTTTTGGAGAAGTTCTCCGCGATCATTCCGGGCCGCGCGGTGGGCGACATCGGAAAGCTGCTCTCCGACGACGAGGAGGCCTTCGCCCAGCTGTCCTTCGGCGGCAACAAGCTGCACATCAAGCTGGAGAACACCGAAATCTACGTCATCCTCATCGAGGGCGAATATGTGCAGTACCGGCAGATTCTGCCCAAGTCCTTCGCCACCCGCGTGGAGGTGGAGCTGGATCCCTTCCGCCGCTGCATCGACCGCGCCGCGCTGATCGCCCGCGAGGGCAGCAACAACCTGATCATGCTGCGCATCGAGGGCGGAAGCATGGTCATCGAGGCCCACTCCCAGATCGGCGACGTGCGCGAGGAGCTGCCCACCCGCCAGGAGGGCGCCGACCTGAGCATCGCCTTCAATGTGAAGTACCTGACCGACGTGGTGCGCTTCATCGACGGCGACAGCATCGAATTGAACCTGAACAATGCCGTTTCGCCCTGCATCGTGACCCCCGTGGGCGACAATGACTACGTGCACCTGATCCTGCCGGTGCGCACCGGCGGCAGATGATGGATAGGCAGACCATCAGCGCCATCGCCACCGCCCCCGGCGAGGGCGGCATCGCCATCGTGCGGGTCAGCGGAAGCGACGCGCGGCGCATATTTGAAGCCTGCTTCCGGCCGGCGAAGGCGCGCGCAATCGAATCCCACCGCATGATGTACGGCCATGCCGTGGATGAAAATGGAAATGCGCTGGACGAGGTCATGGCGGTCTACTACGCCGCACCCAAAACCTACACCCGCGAGGACATGTTCGAGATTCAGTGCCACGGCGGCGGCGTGTGCGCGCGTCGGGTACTGGAGCGAACGATTCAGGCGGGCGCGAGGGCCGCTGCGCCGGGCGAATTCACCCGCAGGGCATTCCTGAACGGGCGCATCGATCTGAGCCGCGCAGAGGCCGTGATGCGGCTGATCGGCGCGAACTCCGAGGTGGCGGCGCGCGCGTCGCTGCGGCAGCTGGAGGGCGGCGTTTCGGGCTTCGTGCGGGACGCTTCGGAGCAATTGAAGGAATTTATGGCGCTGATCGAGGCCTGCACCGACTTTCCCGACGAGGTGGAGGAAACTGACGCGGCACAGCGCGTGCGTGATGGAGTGACGCAGGTCATCGCAGCCATCGAGGAGAGGTGCGACGAGCGCGGCGCGAAGCTGATTCGCGAGGGCGCGAGCATCGTGCTTGCGGGCCGGCCCAACGTAGGCAAGTCCTCGCTGATGAACGCGCTGCTCAGGCAGGAGCGCGCCATCGTGACCAGCGTGCCGGGAACCACCCGTGACGTGCTCACCGAGCGCATCACGCTGGGCGGAATCACGGCGGAGCTGTCCGACACGGCGGGCCAGCGCAACACCGACGACCCCGTGGAGAAAATCGGCGTGGAGCGCGCGCGTCGGGCCGTGGAGACGGCGGACGTGGTGCTGGTGGTGCTGGACGGCTCCCAGGAACTTACGAACGAGGACGAGGCGCTGCTTGCGCAGGCGAAAAATGATCCGCGCTTCATCGTGTGCGTGAACAAGACCGACCTGCCCATGCAAATATCCGTGCCCGGTGCGCTGGAGATCAGCGCGGCGGAGGGCACGGGCGTTTCCGAGCTGGTTCGCCGCATGGAGGCGCGGGTGCGTCTGGAGGGCGGCATGGAGGATCGCATGACCCAGCAGCGGCACATCGACCTGGCCCGAAGGGCCGTGGCGGCGCTGAACCGGGCGGTGGAGGCCATCGACGTAGGGCTTGCGCTGGATATGGTCGAAATCGACCTGCGCGAGGCGCTTGGAGCGCTGTCGGAGATCACCGGCGAGGACGCGTCCGAGGAGGTCATCGACCGGGTATTTCAGAATTTCTGTGTTGGCAAGTGATTTTGCAGTTCAATACCCAATATGAGTATTATGGGAAAGGAGAGGGAACAGAACATGCAAGAGCTGATCTCAAAGGTTGTACAGGAGATTTCCGATACCTGTTGTCGGGAAGAGATTTTTCAGCGCGGGCCGAAGCGGCAGATGCCCCAGCGGGATCAGATCATCCTGCTGATCAAGGAGCTGCGCAAGGTGATGTTTCCGGGCTACTTCAGCGACGAGAGCGACGATTACTTCCTCGGCCACACGCTGAATCGGATCTGGAACATGCTCTATGCCCAGCTGAAGCTGGCCTTCTCCTACGGAAATCCGGATGCGGAGGCGGTCAAGGCGCGCGCGCAGCAGGTGTGCGAGGAATTCTTCGCGCAGATTCCTGAGATTCAGCGCATGCTGGTGAAGGACGTGGAGGCGGAATTCGAGGGCGATCCGGCGGCGCAGAGCCGCGCGGAGGTGATCTTCAGCTATCCGGGCCTGTTTGCGATCTTCGTCTATCGCGTGGCCCACGAGCTGTACCTGCGCAAGGTGCCCTTCATTCCGCGCATCATGACGGAGTACGCTCACAGCGGCACCGGAATCGACATCAACGCCGGCGCGCAGATCGGCGAATACTTCTTCATCGACCACGGCACGGGCATTGTCATCGGCGAGACCACAGAAATCGGCGCGCACGTGAAGCTCTATCAGGGCGTGACGCTGGGCGCGCTCTCCACCCGCAACGGGCAGATGCTCTCGGGCAAGAAGCGCCACCCCACCATCGAGGACAACGTGACCATCTACGCCAACGCCACCATCCTTGGCGGTGATACTGTGATCGGTGAGGGCGCGGTGATCGGCGGCAACACCTTCATCACCTGGCCTGTGGCGAAGCACGCCAAGGTCACCCGGGACATGGAGCCGCCCAAGAACAATTGCGAGAAGTAGTGCATTAGAGGAACGCTTAGGGAGCTCTGCCCCCTATAACCCCCGCTGAACGCACCGGCCGCACTGCAAAGCGTTGCAGCGGCCGGCAGCGCGCCGAGGAAATTGAGAATTTCCCGGCGGCTGGTCGCGCTTGCCGAAAGCAGTCGCTCCATGCAAAGCATGTAGCGACCTGCCCACTGCTGGATTCATGAATCGCAGTGGGCAGCCCGTCACCGCTGATGCGGGGACGGGTGCATAAAGGCAGTAGCGCGACTGCTATAAGGGCATGATGCCCTTAAGAATCCTCAATAAGCGACGCTACGCGCCGCTGGAAAAAATTATGAAACTGTGCAGCATTACACAATCGCGTCCCATGGCGCGCATGACAAAGGGAGCACATCGCACGGATGTGCTCCCCTTGTCATATATTTATTCTCCTACGATTGTAATTTGGCAGCTCCGCATGGTCGCAAGCGCGGCCTGGTGGGTTGCGGGGGTCACGCCTGCGCAGCAGCTCGCGTCCACATAAAGCTCCATCTCCGGATAGGTGGCCTTCACCAGCAGCGCGTTGCTGACCACGCAGATGTCGGTGCACAGGCCGACGAACTCCGCCGTGAAGTCCTCGCCCTCCGCCAGCCTTCCCACCACCTGCGGAAGCTCCACCGAGCCGAAGGTGGGCTTTTCGATGCGGGTGCATCTCTTTCCCGCAAGCGCAGTCTCCACCCGGTCATTGAGCTGCCAGCCGGGCGTTCCCTTGATGCAGTGGGGAACGGGCAGCTTTCTGCCCTCGGCGGTCTGCATGTAATTTTCCCCGTGGGTGTCGTAGGTGACGATGATCTCGCCGTCAAAGGCCTCGATCTTGCGCGCCACGTTCTCCACGATGGCCTGGGCCTCGCTCGTGCCCAGCGCGCCGTCCACGAAGTCCTTCTGCATGTCCACGACGATCAAAAATTTCTTCATATGTCTTGTCCTCCGGTCTTAGCTTGCCTGTTCCTCCGACGCGGGCGGGTTGCGGTGCACGGTGAAGCTGAACGCGCTGCCCACGCCCTTTTCGCTCTCCACCCAGATCTGCTCGTCCATGCGGTTCAAAAGCTCCTTGGCGATGGAGAGGCCAAGCCCGCTGCCCTTGCCGCTGTGGGCCTTGTCCACCTTGTAGAAGCGGTCAAACACGTAGGGCAGATCCTGCTCCGAGATGCCGATGCCGGTGTCCCGCACGGTGATGGTGACCTTCTCATCATCCCAGCCCACATGGACGTTCACGCTGCCCGCCTCGGTGTACTTGATGGCGTTGTCCAGTAGGATGATGAACATCTGCTCCACGCGGTCGGCGTTGGCCCACACGCTGGGGCAGCCGGTGAGGTCGGTCTCGATGTTCAATTGCAGGCCGTGCTCCTCCGCGATGGAGTTGTAGCGGTCGCACACGTCGTAGATCAAATCGTCCAGCTGCATGCGCCTCTTTTCGATGGCCACGCCGCCGCTCTGCAGGCGGGACAGCTCCAGCTGGTCGTTGATGAGCCTGGACAGGCGCATGACCTCCCGCAGGATGATGTCGTAGTAGCGCATGCGGTCCTCTTCCTTGGTGACCATGCCCTCCTTGAGAGGTTCCACCAGCGCGCGAACGGCGGTCAGCGGCGTGCGCAGCTCGTGGGAGACGTTAGACACGTACTCGCGCCGCGTGCGCTCCAGGCGCTCCATCTGGGTGACGTCGCTGAACAGGCCCACCGCGCCGGCGGTGGCGCCGATCTCGTCCACGATGGGCGTGATCGTCATGCGCAGGGTCATCTCCCGGTGGTTGAAGGTGCGGGTCACGGCCTCGCCGGACTTGATCACCGCGTCGAAGTCCTCCCACACGGACTTGTCCGGCACGTACTTCATGCGCGCGTCCGGCAGGCCCACGGAGACCTTCTTCTGCTCGAACATGCCCTCGATGGCGGGGTTGATGTGGGTGATCTGGCCCTGCGCGTCGATGGCGATGATGCCCTCCGAGAGGCCGTTGAGCATGTGTTTCAGGCGATTGCGCTCCACGATGAGCATGTACATGTTGCGGCTGAGCTGGTAGGATAGGTTGTTGAGCGCCTCGGCCAGCTCGCCCATCTCGCCGGGCATGTCCTCGTCGGCATGGGCGTCGAAGTCGCCGCCGGAGACCTTCACGGCCACGTCCCGCAAAGACGAAATCTGGCGGATGCTCTTCATCAGAATCCACTTGCTCAGCGGCCACGCGGCGGCGCAGGCTGCGATGAAGCCGGTCAGCAGCCCGATGAGCGAAGCAAAGCGCCCCGCGCCGAGCCTGTCGGCCAGGTGAAAGACGGGCGAACCCACCAGCACCGCCACCAGAAATTCTGCGGCGGTAAAGAGCACAGCGCGCTGGATCAGCACGCTGTGACTGTTTTTCCTGTTCTTGCGGGAAGCATCCTTCGGTTCATCCGCAGCGCCCGCGGACGGACGGCTCCCCGGAAGAGAGCGAAAGCGCCTCATTATGCATTGACCTCAAAGCGGTAGCCCACGCCGTACACCGTCTTGAGCGCCCACGGAACGTTCTCCTGGGGCAGCTTCTGGCGGATGCGCTTGATGTGCGCGTCCACGGTGCGGGTGTCTCCGAAGTAATCGTAGCCCCATACGCGGGAGAGAATCTGTTCGCGGCTGAACACCTGGCCCACGTTGGAGCACAGCATGTGCAGGATCTCGACCTCCTTGGGCGTGCAGGGAATCACCTTGCCGGCGGCCTTGACCTGATAGTTCTCCAGGCTGATCTCCAGCTGCGGCAGGCGGATGATGGAGGAATCCTCGTCGCCGGTCTTTTCGCTGAAGCGCCTGAGCACCGCCTTGATGCGGGCCAGCACCTCGCGCGGGGAGAAGGGCTTGACGATGTAGTCGTCCGCGCCGAGCTCCAGTCCCAGGATGCGGTCGATCTCCTCGCCCTTGGCGGTGAGCATGATGATGGGCATGGAGCTGTTCTGACGGATCTGTCGGCACACGTCCAGGCCGGAGACCTTCGGCATCATCAGATCCAGTACCATCAGATCGGGATGGAGGCTCTCGAACAATTCGAGTGCCTGCTGGCCGTCATACGCGCTCTGGTGCTCATAGCCCTCGCTGCCCAGATACAGGCCCAGCGACTCGTGAACCACCGGATCGTCGTCTGCGATCAGAATAAGAGGATACATTGACATGAAACCACCCCAATTTTCACATTTGTACATTTATTATATACATGAAACGCAACATATGCAACCTTTCTAGCAAGAAGCCTAATTTTCTTCAAATTCGACAGAACTTCGCCCGGTTTTTCCCGGCATATTTTCACCCGTTCGCGCGAAGAATATTTGCGAAATTCAAGGACGGAGGCGGTTAGACAAATGAATCCCACGCAGAGGCTTTTGCAGGCCATCGCGGAGAACGGGCACACGGGGGTGAACGCCTGTGAGCAGCTGCTCAAGCGCACGGCGGATGCGGAGCTGCGCAACGAGCTGGTGCTGGAGCGCCAGCACTACTTTGACGCCATGCGCGACGCGGAGAACCTGCTGCTGATGCAGGGCATTGCGCCCCGGAGGCCCGGCCCCGCCGCGCAGATGGGGCTGTGGATGGGCATGCAGATCAACACCATCGCGGACCGGTCGGCCTCGCACATCGCGGATATCGTGATTCAGGGGGCAACCATGGGCGTGGTGGAGCTGACCAAGGCGCGCAACTCCAACCCGGACGCGGACGCGCAGGCCCAGGGCATCGCGTCGTTCCTGATTACGAAGCAGCAGGAGGCCATCGACCGGCTGAAGCGCTTTCTGGCGGAAAAACAGACGGTGAAGCAGGGCAGCTAACAGAATCGTGCGGAACTTTTAACGGTGAACCGAAAGAATTTCCGGTTTCACCGCTTTTTCTTAATGGTATCGATGCAGGAACATGCTATAATCCTCCCATTCAAAAACTCTTTGATTCAAAAATTCCATATATAGGGAGAGCGATGCGTCTTGCAAGACAAACAACTTTGGCTGCAACCGGACTACTTTGAGGGCTTCAAGTGCAAGTGCGGCGCGTGCCGCAACTGCTGCTGCACCGGCTGGGACATCGCCGTGGGGATGGAGGAGTACTTCCGTCTGATCGGCATGGAGTGCCCGGAGGAGATACACCGCCGATTGGAGTGCGCGTTCCGCGTGCCGGATGTGCCGTCGCCCGAGCGCTTCCGCCTGATTTCGCCCAACTGGCTGGGGGAATGCCCGATGCACGACGCGGATGGGCTGTGCATGATTCAAAGGGACCTGGGGGAAGCGGCGCTGCCGGAAATCTGCCGCATGTACCCGCGCTGCCTGAAGAAGGAGGGCAGCCTGCATGAGGCGCTGTGCTCCAACAGCTGCGAGGCGGTGGTCGAGCTGCTGATGCGGCCGGAGCATCTGCGGTTTTCCTTTGTGGAGATGGACGTGAAAACGGAGATTGAGGCCCGGGCCGACGGCGAGATGCTGAATCTGGGCAAGCGGACGGTGGAGCTCCTTCAGGAGGACGCTGGTTCGCTGAATGCGCGCATCGGAAAGATTTGCGGCGCAATCGCGGGCGATGCGGGCTATGTGTCCAAGAAAGCGTCAATTTCAGAAGGTTTGCGGGTGTTGACGGGAGCGCTCACGGTGCTTTCGGAGGATTCGGAGGCGCTCAGGCGCTTTGCAGCCGAGACAATTGCGCGCTACGGCGCGGAGAATCCCGACGCGACGGAAAATTATTCCGCGGATGCGCGCCGGTTTGAGGAGAGATTTCCCGGGTGGATGCGCTGGTACGAGAACATCCTGGCCAACCACCTGGTTTACATGAACCTGCCCTGGGTGGACGACCGCTTGAAGCCGGAGCAGGCGCGGTCGGGCCTGTGCATGACCTACGCCGCCATGCGGGCGATGGGCGCGGCCTATACCTTCGAGCGCGGCAGTCGCGATGATCTGGCCGATGCGCTTGCGGGCCTGTTCCGCTTGGTGGAGCACAGTCCCTTCTATTACAATGCGTTCGTGCTGGTGAAGGAGCCGTCATGCCTGCTGGCACTGTGAATATAGGAAGGAATTGTCTCAAAACGAAATATTGTAGGTCGGGGCGCCTTCACCCCGCCGCATAGCAATTGTGGAGCTGTATCAAAACGGGGAAAATGTTTTGAGAGGGCTCCTTTTTCAGTGGAAGAAGCATTCTTCACAGGAATGCACCGGAAATGTCCTTGAAAGCCGTGTGCACATCTGTTATACTGATAAATGGAAATTTATCGTCAGAATTTACTCAGTCAGGAGTTTGAATATATGCCCAGTCGTGAAAAGAGAGCGATGCGCAGGAGGCGCGGATACGGCGTGCTGTCGGCGCTGATCGTGCTGCTGATGCTGGTTGCCGTGGCACTGGTGGTGATCCTGGTCAACGGCGGCGTGCAGCAGGGCCCACAGGGCGGCGACGTGGCGCTCCGGCCCGACGCCACGGATTTCGTGGATTCCCGGGGCGCGACCCCCGAGCCGCTGGTGCTGGGCGCGGATCTGCAGACCGCGCAGGCTCTCCGGGAGAGCGCCGAGCCTTCGCAGACCGAAGCGGCGGAGCCCGTCGCAGAGCCCGAGCCGACTGCGGCGCAGTCCGGCGGCAACCGCCTGGTTCCCGAGCCGCTGGAAGGCGACTACTACCTGCCCATCTTCGACCGTGCGCTGCGCACCCCGGACGACGAAATGATGATCGCCATCACCGTGGACGACTGCAACGAGCCCGAGGTGTTTTCCCAGATCGTGGAGATCGCCCGGCGGTACGACGCGATGCTGACGCTGTTCCCCACCGGCGAGGCGCTGATGAGCGAGGGCATGGCGGAGGGCTTTCGCACCTGCGTGCTGCGCTACGGCTACGAGCTGGAGAACCACAGCTACAGCCACAAGAAGGAATACCAGCTCTCCAACGGCGAGCTTGCGCTGCAATTGTGGAAGCAGAGCATTGCGGCCAGCTATGTGGTGGGCAAGGATTACGAGCAGCACTTCTACCGCCCGTATTTCGACAACAGCAAGTACGACCAGCGCACCCACTTCTTCATCAACAAGCTGGGCTATGCGGGCGTGGCCAGCTACAGCTACTCCTACAAGGGTATGACCGCCGAGCAGCTGATCGACACGCTGGAGAACGGCAACATCTATCAGTTCGACATGACGGAGAAGTCCATGGAGGTCTTCGAGACCTTCATACAGGAGGCCAGCCGGAAGGGCTACAAGCTGGTGACCATGAACAAGCTGTTCGGCCTGAATGAGGACGTGGTGGGCGACAAGCTGACCATCGATCAGCAGACCCTGCCCACGATGGACGATTACGTGTCCACCTACTACGACCTCAAGCTGAACTACCGCACCAACGCGGTCTACAGTCTTCAGGCGCGTCTGGCGGAGCTGGGCTATCTGACCGATGAAGCCGCCAAGCCCGACGGCCTGTACGGCGCGAACACCAGCATCGCCGTGAGCGCCTTCCAGGCGAAGATCGGCGAGGCCGCCACAGGCAACGCCACCGTGAACACCCAGGAGAGGCTGTTCGCGCTGAATGCACCATTGGCGGGCTAGGCCCGCTGCTACATGCCTGTCGGCGTTTGAATTGACAAAAACCTGTCCCGGCAAGAATGGGACAGGTTTTCTGCGCTTCTTTTCTCTTGATTTGATGCAGGAATACACGAAATCCAGTCCGGCAGCTATGGACTGGATTTCTTCCATATGTTCTGAAGTTGCTTCGATTCCGGACGCAAGATCTTCGCCCCATTCCTGCCGGGGCGAAGATCGGGTGAATGCCTTGATTCCAATCGGAAAGAAACGAAGAACCTCTGCCCCTTGAATCTATGGGAGCAGAGGTTCGTTCGATTCAAACAGCGATAGCTATGTGGGATGAAACGCCCAGCGTTTCACATGTCGGAGATGCAGTCGAAATTCTTGATGATGTACTCCGCGCCGCTGACGATGGTGAGTGCCACGGCGATGTACATCAGCACATTGGCCAACACCACGCCGAAGTGGCCCAGCAGGGGAGAACCGGCCACGGGCACCAGCAGCATCAGCGCGACGGTGGAGGACATCTGGAACACGGTCTTGAGCTTGCCCAGATTGCCCGCGGCGATGACCTTGCCGCCGCCGGCCGCCACCAGGCGGAAGCCGGAGATGATAAATTCGCGGGCCAGCATCACGATGCACACCCAGGAGGGCATGCGGCCGGAGTCCACCAGCACAATGAGCGCCGACATCACCAGCAGCTTGTCGGCGATGGGATCGGCAAACTTGCCGAAGTTCGTCACCAGATGGCGGGAACGTGCGATCTTGCCGTCCAGCGTGTCGGTAAAGCAGGCCAGAATGTAGATCAGCAGCGCCACATACTGCGCCCACTGCTGCTGCATCAGCGCAAAGATCACGAATACCGGAATCATCAGGATGCGAAGCATCGTCAGTTTGTTGGGCAGATTCATAATTCTCCTCCTTTGGATTTACAGCACCTCGGCGGTGAGATCATAGGCGTCCGCGCCGGTGATGCGGGCCTGAATGTAGCTGCCGGGGATCAATTCGCGCTCGGTGAGCAGGTGGATGCAGCCGTCGGACTCCGGGGCCTCGCGGATGGAGCGCCCGTACCAGCCGTCCTCGTCGCGGCCCTCCACCAGCACCTCGCAGACCTCGCCGATGCGCTGCTCCAGCAGCTCCATGGAGATCGACTGCTGCAGCATCATCAGCTGATCCAGGCGTTCGATCTTCACGTCCTCGTCGATCTGGTTGGGCATCACTGCGGCCTTCGTGCCCTCCTCGGGGGAGTAGGTGAACGCGCCCAGGCGGTCAAATCGCGCGTCCTTCACGAATTGCAGCAGCTCCGTAAACTGCTCCTCGGTCTCGCCGGGGAAGCCCACGATCATCGTCGTGCGCAGCGTCAGTCCCCGCTTCTTGCACTCCGCAATGCGGCTCTTGATCCAGTCGGAGCTTCCGCGACGGTTCATCGCCTTCAGTATGGGATCGTTGATGTGCTGCAGCGGCAGGTCCAGATAGGGCGCGACCTTCGGATTGTTCGCGATCTCGTCCAGCAGCCGGTCCTCCGTGCTGTCCGGGTAGCAGTAGAGCACGCGCACCCAGTGCACGCCCTCGATCTCGCTCACCGCCCGCAACAGCTCCGGCAGCATGAAGTGCCTGTCGCCGAAGTCGCAGCCGTAGCGGCTGGTGTCCTGGGCGATCAGCGTGATCTCCGTCACGCCCTCGCTGGCCAGGCGGCGGCACTCCGAAACGATGTCATCGAAGGGCCGGGAGGCGTAGTTGCCGCGAATCAGCGGAATCGCACAGTAGGTGCAGCGGTTGTTGCAGCCGTCCGAAATCTTCACGTAGGCCGAGTAGGGCGCGCTGGTCAGCACGCGGCCGCTGTTGAAGAAGCGCTCGCCGTCGTTCATGTAGATCGGACGCTTGCCCGCCATGGCCTCGTCCAGCATGTCGTACAGCCGCGCGTAGTCCGCCACGCCCATGAAGCCGTCCACCTCGGGCATCTCAGAGGCCAGCGCATCCGCATAGCGCTGGGCCAGACAGCCGGTGACGAACAGCTTCTTCAGCCTGCCGGTCTTTTTGTACTCCGCCATCTCAAAGATGGCGTCGATGGACTCCTGCTTGGCCGACTCGATGAAGCCGCAGGTGTTGACGAAGATGATCTCCGCCTGGGCAGGATCGCTGACGATCTCATAGCCACGGTCACGCAGCATGCCCAGCATGTTCTCCGAATCCACCAGATTCTTTGCGCAGCCCAGGGAAACCATGCCCACGGTGGGGCGGGTGCTGTTGTTCATATTGTAAATTCCTTCCAGATCATGACTGTTTTCCTGTCATTTTCTCTATTTTAGCATGGAAGTGTAAACCTATTATTTAGAATGGAAAGATGTGAACAGGAAAATTCAATTTGACATATGTTTCGGCGGACAATCGTATGCATTTTGACTCCCATTACCCGAGGAAGCCTGGGGGATGCGGCGGGATGAGGGCATCCCGCCCTACAGGGTTGTGCAGGGGAGACGACAACCCCTCCGTCACGGCTGAGCCGTGCCACCTCCCCTTACACAGGGGAGGCAGGAAGGTGTGGTGGAATTATACATGGAAGTCCGGCGGAAGTCCAGCTTATCCCTCTATAAAAATTTCAGGGCGCACATTGTGCGCCCCATATGAGGGTTCTTAGGGGAATCATTCCCCTACAGCAGTCGCGTCTCCGCAGGAGCCGCGACCAGCCCGGATGCAAATCAAGGATTTGCATCCGGCGCTGCCGAAACCTGCGCGTAAGCGCTACGGTTTCGGTGCGTTAAAGCGGGAGTTTGAGGGCGGAGCCCTCAATCGTCCTCGTCCTCGAACATCGCGAGGAACTCCTCGCGGGAGATGAGCACGTTGCGGGGCTTGGAGCCGTCGGCTTCGGAGATGATGCCTCGCTTCTCCATCTCATCGATGAGCCGTCCGGCGCGGGCGTAGCCCACGCGCATGCGGCGCTGGAGCATGGAGGTGGAGGCCTGACCCATATCGACGACGATCTCCACGGCCTCGGGCAGGCGCGGGTCGTACTCGTCGGCGACTTCCTCGCGCTCGGCGTCGCTGCGGACGGAGTTTTCGATCTTCTCCACCACGTCCTCGTCGTAGGTGGTATCGCTGCGGTCCTTGATGTAGGATACCACGGCGTGCACCTCCTCGTCGCTGACCCACGCGCCCTGCACGCGCAGCGGCTTGTTGATGCCGGAGGGAACAAAGAGCATGTCGCCGTTGCCCAGCAGCTTCTCCGCGCCGCCATGGTCAATCATGGTGCGGCTGTCCACCTGCGAGGCCACCGAGAAGGCGATGCGGGTGGGGATGTTGGCCTTGATGATGCCGGTGATGACGTTGACGGACGGGCGCTGGGTGGCGATGACCAGGTGCATGCCCGCCGCGCGGGCCAGCTGTGCCAGGCGGCAGATGCTGTCCTCCACCTCGCCGGGGCAGACCATCATCAGGTCGGCCAGCTCGTCGATGACGATCACCATCTGCGGCATGATCTTTTCACCCGGCTGAAGCTTCTTGTTGTAGCCCTTGATGTCGCGCACGTCGCGCTCGGCAAACTTCTTGTAGCGCACGCCCATCTCCGCCACCGCCCAGTCCAGCGCGGACGCGGCCTTCTTGGGGTCGGTCACGACGGGGGCGATCAGGTGGGGGATGTCGTTGTAGATGGACAGCTCCACCACCTTCGGATCGATCAGGATCATGCGCACCTCCTCCGGCGTGGCGCGGTAGAGGATGGATGTAATGATGGAGTTGATGCACACCGACTTACCGGAGCCGGTCTGTCCGGCGATCAGCACGTGGGGCATCTTCGCGATGTCCGCCACGATGTATCTCCCGGAGTTGTCCTTGCCCAGACCCACCGCGATCTTCGACGGATGGCGCTTGGCCTCGGGGCACTCCAGTACATCGCGCAGGCGCACCATCTCCACCTTGTCGTTGGGGATCTCCACGCCCACGGCGGCCTTGCCCGGGATCGGGGCCTCGATGCGCACCGACATGGCTGCAAGGCGCATGGCGATGTCGTCCGACAGCGAGGTGATGCGGCTCACCTTCACGCCCGGCGCGGGCTGCAGCTCAAAGCGCGTCACCGCAGGGCCGTGGGCGACGCCCACCAGCCGCGTGTCGATGCCGAAGGAGTTCAGCGTCTCGATCAGCATGTCCGCCTTCTCCATGTCCGCTTCCTTGTGCGCCTGGGTTACCTTCTGCTGGTCGCCCTGCTCCAGCAGGTCGATGGGCGGATAATCGTAGATATCCTCCTCGTCCTCCGGCTCAGGCACCGGAACGCGGCGGAACTTCGTGGGCTTGACTGTGGTGTGGGGCACGTCGAAGGGTGCTTCGTCGTCCTCCTCCGGCTCCTGTTCGGGAACGACATCTTCGACAGTCAGCGGCTGCACGCCCTCCACCACGCGCTTGGGCTTCACCTTGGGCGAATTGTAGTTGCGCGGCTTGAAGCCCTCCGGCTCCTTCTCCTCCTGCTTCACGCTGAAGAAGTCCGGCACGTCCGTCTCCGGAACGTCCTCCACCGGGCTTTCAGCGGCCCTTTCAGGCTGGGGCTTGGAGGCGTTCTGGCGCAGCTTGCGCAGCGGCTTGGGAATATCGATGTCGGACGGCTGCTCCTCAATGGGATTGACCTCCGCCGCCTCCGGGTCGATGGTCTCCTTGTACAGCTTGCGCTTCGGCGCGCTGCGTCTGGGCTTCGGAGCTTCCGCCTTGGGCTTGCTATCGTCGATTACGATGTAATCCCGATCCGGGTCAGATACCTTCCGCGTGGGCCGGGTCGCCGCGCGCTCCTGCGGGGGACGCTCCGGGCGCGGACGGCCTGCCTGTGCTCGCTCCGGACGCGGACTCTCCGGCTGCGGACGCGGACTGCGGCGTTCCGGCGGGGGAGTCCTGCGGGGCGCGGGCTGGTCAAATTCGTCATAATCGAACATGTGTTCTACTTTTTTCTCATTGCGGCGCTGCTCCACGTAGTGCTGGCCCTCCTCGCCGCGCTGACGGAGCCAGCGATAGCAGTGCTGGGCGCGACCGTTGGCAAGCAGGCAGAGCACGGACGCCAGCACGAGGGCGATGAGGCCGCCCCACTCGCCCAGGTAGATGTAGAGGGGATAGGCCAGCAGCGCGCCGATGGCTCCGCCGCCGCCGCCGTACTGGTAGGACTTGCTGACGAAGTTGGCGAAGCTGGTGATGCTCATCCGGGCGAACACGGCCTGCGCAGAGAAGAGCTGCACCGCAGCGAAGGCGCAGAGGAAGAGCAGCAGGTTGGTGATGGTGGTGACGATGCGGATGCGCTTCCCAATGATGGAGAACACCAGCAACGCGCCGATCCACGCGAGGAACAGGGCGATCAGCACGCTGACGCTGCCGCCGAAGCCCCGAAGCACATCGCGGATCCTTCCCATGGCGGTGCCGGCGGTGGGCGCGACCAGGCTGAGGTAGCCCGTCAGCAGGGCAAGGCCGAAGCAGACGACGACGGCGATGATCTTGCCGGGCGCGCTGCCGCGCTCCATCCGTTCCTCGTATACGCTCTGATTCTTTGAATTTGACATGGTTCCTCCGGTTCAGTTTGATTATCTTTTTTGAGCAAAAAGAGCCGCAGTGCGGCTCTGGTTTGCGAATTACAGCGGCTGTGCTGCAGGTCAGCCGACCAGTCTGGTCATCAGACCGGCGACATTCAGGAAATCCATCTGCGAGACGAAGGAGTACAGCGTGGATGTGGCCAGCAGCTCCTGCATCATCACGGGGGCGAACAGCGATACTACCGGCGGGACGATGTACAGCAGCAGCACCGCAACCACCAGCGAGCGCGCCACTCCGCACAGGCCGCCCAGCAGCCAGTCGAACATGCGGAACACCGGGAAGCGGATCACGTGATCCAGCAGGTTGATGACCAGCATGACCACCGCGTAGATCAGTACGAAGGCCAGCAGGAAGGCCAGAACGTTGAACACCGACTGCCAGATCGTCTGATCCAGATAGTCCGACAGCGTGGTGATGTTCAGGTTAGCGAAGGCCTGGTTGCGGATGTTCGCCTCGAAGGCATTGGCGACCAGACTGATCTTCTCTCCCACCGTGGCCACGGCCTCCTGTATGGCGGCCTCTCCGCCGGAGACGACCTCCGAGACGGTCAGCGCCGCCTGCGCCTTGCTGGCGAAGAAGGACTCCGGCTCGAGGTACTGACTCAGCACCGCCATCAGCGTGGTGTTGGACAGCGCCAGGTTGGCGATGCGCTCGTACACCATCTGTGCGCCGAACCAGGAGCCGACAAAGCCGACCACCGAGAGTCCCGACGCGATGAACCCCTTGTGCATGCCCGATAAGAGTCCGTAGACGAGCACTGCGAGGATCAGAATGTCAACAATATTCATATTCCAGCATCCTCCTGACAATGAAGCGTATTTCCAGAATTCCCCGTTTCTGCTGTTTTTATGCCGGGAGCGTCACTCCAGGTCAACCAGGCAGATCGCGCCGCCGCTGCGCAGCACCGCCACGCCGTCGCGGGTCACGCCGTAGACCTCGTCGATGTTCATGCCCAGCTGATAGGCCCGGGGAGAGGTCTCGTCGGTGCGCATGATCATCAGATGGCCGTCCGCCGCGAAGCCGTAGATGGTGTTGCCCGACGCCAGCACCCTGCGGCAGCCGAAGGGGAAGCGCACCACCCGATCCAGGTTCGAGCGCACGATGCGAACATCCTGAATGTCGCTCTCGCCCTTGCACTGGGCGTCGTTGACGAAGACCATCAGCGGGTCGTTGGAGGAGCTGTCCGCGTCGGTCAGATACCAGCCGTACACCAGCTTGCGCAGGCTCGAATCCTCCACGCCGGCGTAGTCGTACACCTTGTAGTACACGTCGCCGACCACGCACACCCGCGAGGACTGGAACATCACGGCGTAGGCCAGCTGCTCGGTGTCGCTGATCGAGCCGACGATCTCCTTGCCGGGGCGATAGGTCTGAATGTTGCAGGTGGGAACGGTTCCGTTGGTGTCGCACACCATCACCCAGAGCAGGGAGCCGTCCGAGAAGAAGCCGTAATCCACGGCGAGCACGTTGTCCAGGACGATCTGGTTGATCTGTTTGCCGCCGTTTTCCATCAGAACGATGGTGCTGTTGCCTTCCTCACCGATCAGTATGGCCGTGTACTTGTCGCCGATGTGCGCGCCGAGCACGTTCTGCGCCATGGTGCCGTTGTAGGTGGTGGAGCCGCTCTTGCCGTCGATGAGCGTCACGGTGTTGCCCACCCACGCGGCCACGCCGTAGTCGGTGGCCTCAAAGCCGGCATTTGCGCCCACAATGTACGACCACTTCACCTTTCCGGCGGAATCGATGGCCGAGACGGTGCTTCCGTCATAGTAGACGAAGCCGCCGGCCGTGGTCTGAAGGTCCTGTATATTGGCAATGCTGAGCGACTGGCTGTGGCCGAGCGTGCTGCCGGAGAAAATGCTCCTGCCGAGCGACGCAATGCCGTAGGACAGCGCGCAGCAGATTGCCAGAATCAGCAGCACGATCGTCCATGGACGCCTGGCGGAGCGTCTTTTGTCCATGGAGTCCTCCGATCATATTTCAAAAATTATCCCTTGTATACCGATACCATTCCTATTATAATAAAACAAGCGTTGTGTTGCAACGTTGAACCTGTGACAAAACGGGAAGAAAAACCGACAATTGGCAGCGGAAATTCATTTTTCAAGCACATTTCCGGCCAGAATGTTTCACGTGAAACAGGAGAGCCATGAAGCAGACACAGAAGCGCAAGCCGAAGAAAAAAGTACATCAGAAAAACGGCTGCGGCCGCAGGCGCATCGCGCTGGCCGCGGTTTTGCTTGTCGTTGTGCTGATTGGCGCTCTGTTCGGCTGGATGGCGCTTCAGGCGCGCATCACCCACGTGCGCAAGGCGTTGGTCTACCTCGAGGATCTGCCAGTTGAGCTGGATGGAACCACGCTCCTGTACGTATCCGACCTGAACATCCGGGGCGACAGCGATGCGCGGCGCACGCAGCGCCTGATGAAAAAGCTCAACGAGCTTCAGCCGGACGTGCTGCTGCTGGGCGGCGACTACTGCGGGGGCAGGATTCTGGACAATCTGCCCACGGCGGATGCGCGCGGTCAGGCGGCGGCGCTGGACTTCCTGCGGAGCCTGAGCAGCTTCCACGCGCCGCTGGGCAAGTATGCCGTGGCGGGGGAGCAGGACAGCGTGTTGACGGGTCTGAAGGAGGCCATGTCCGACGGCGGTGTCACGCTGCTGGATGACGGCTGCGCCACGATCGAGAAGGACGATGCGCAGCTGGTGTTGGCCGGACTGAGCGACGTGAGCGAGAAGCGAACGCCCTACGCGGAGATCGGCGGCTACTTCGACGGCAGCGAGTGCGTGATCGCGCTGACGCACAACCCGTCGGGCTACATCGGCGTTCGCGTGGCGGAGGCGTGCTCGGGCGGAGCCTGGGCAGATTTGGTTCTGGCGGGCCACACCCTGGGCGGGCAGATGAAAGCCTTCGGGCGCACGATCTACACACTGCCCGAAGCAGAGGCCAGGTGCCTGGGCGGCTGGTACTACGCGGGCGACCTTCCCATGCTGGTGAGTCAGGGCGTGGGATGCAGCGGTTTGCAGCTGCGGCTGGGAACCACCAGCGAGGTGTGGCTGCTCACGCTGCGCCGCCCGGAGAAGCTGGAGCTGCCGGATTTCAGCTAGGCATATTACAAGTACATTCCGCTTCAGAGGATGTTTCACGTGAAACAGCTCGAACTACGTCGAAGCGTCCACAGGAAACGGCTGTTCCACGAAAATGCTGTCGATGCGCGTCGATGTTCCACGTGAAACAATCCGGGAATGAAGTCAAACGGAACGGAGTAAATATATATGAAGGAATTTGTCTGCAAGCTGTGTCCCCGGAACTGCGGCGCGCTGCGGGGAGAGAAGGGCAGAGGTCGCTGCGGCATGGGCGCGGAGCCGAGAATCGCCCGCGCAGCGCCCCATTACGACGAGGAGCCGGTCATTTCCGGCACCCGTGGCGCGGGTACGGTGTTCTTTTCCGGTTGCAGCCTGCAATGCTGCTTCTGCCAGAACTACGGGCTGTCGCACGAGGGCTTCGGAAAGACCGTGAGTGTCTCTCGCCTGCGGGAAATCTACTTTGAGCTGATTTCTCAGGGCGTGCACAACATCGACCTGGTCAATCCCACCCACTTTGCCAACGCAATCTATGAATCGCTGGAGGGCGGGCTTCCGGTGCCGGTGGTGTGGAACAGCGGCGGCTACGAGAAGGTGGAGACGCTCAAGCGCTTCGAGGGCCGCGTGCAGGTGTACCTGCCCGATCTCAAGTACATCCGAGCTGATTCCGCCCGGAGGTACTCCGGCGCGGCGGACTACTTCGAGTACGCTGCCCCCGCCATCAGGGAGATGCTGCGCCAGACCGGCCCGGTGGAGCTGGACGAGGACGGCGTGATCCGCCGGGGAACCATCATCCGACACCTGATCCTGCCGGGCTGCGCGGAGGAATCGGTGCAGATTCTGGACTACATCCACGACGAGCTGCCCGGGGCGTGGGTGAGCCTGATGGCACAGTACCTGCCCTTCGGCGACGCGGCGGGTGTGGACGAGCTGGGTCGCAGGCTGACGCAGGAGGAGTACGACCGGGTGGCCGACCACCTGCTGGAGCTGGGCATGGAGGACGGCTTTATTCAGGAACTCTCGTCGTCGGACGAGAAATACATCCCGAAATTCGATCTGTCGGGCGTATGAAGCCCGGATACAAAGGAGAACGCTTTTAACGATGGAACTTCGCTTTTCACCGCTGTTCAGCGGCTCGAGCGGCAACGCAATCTATGTGGGCTGCGGCGATACCCACCTGCTGGTGGACGCGGGGCTGTCCGGCACGCGCATCACAAACGAATTGGCGCGCATCGGCGTGCATCCCGGCATGCTGACGGCCATCCTGACCACCCACGAGCACGTGGACCATGTGCGCGGCGTGGGCATCCTGTCCCGCAAGTACAACCTGCCCATCTACGCCACCGAGGGCACCTGGGAGGGCATGGCGGACAAGGTGGGGTCAGTGGAGTCCAGAAACCGCTGCATCCTCACGCCGGAGCAGGACTTCTACATCGGCGAGATGAACGTCACGCCCTTTTCCACGCCCCACGACGCAAATCAGCCCGTGGGCCTGAGCTTTTCCTGTGGCGGAGCGCGCTTTTCCATCGCAACCGACCTGGGCTGCATCAAAAAGGGCTGGTTCAAGTACGTCTGCGGCTCGGATGCGGTGCTGCTGGAGTCGAATTACGACCCGGACATGCTCCAGGCCGGCTCCTATCCCTACGCGTTGAAGCACCGGATCCTGTCCAACCGGGGCCATCTGTGCAACGAGGACGCGGGGAGGTGCGCGGCAGAGCTGGTGAAGGGCGGCGCGCGGCACATCGTGCTGGGGCATCTGAGCAAGGAGAACAACTTCCCGGAGCTGGCGCGGCGCTGCACCGAGGACGCGCTGCGGGCGAATGGCATCGTGCCGGGCAAGGACGTGCGGCTGGACGTGGCGAGCCGCGACGGCGTGACCGGCATCTTCGGAATTTCCTGCGGCTTCAGCCGCTGAGCGAGGGGAGAGAAGTATGAATCGACGATTGATGCGGCCCGCGGCGGCGCTGTTTCCACTGGCGGCGCTGATCGCGGCAGCGATGGGAAGCGCGCTGGTTGGGCGGCTGATGCTGCTGTATTACGCGCTGCAATTGTTCACGCTCTGCGCGGTGGACTGCTTCCGCAACGGCGCAGCCCGGGAAGCCGGCGTGCGCAGGGCGGACAGGCGCTTTGGCGGGGGAATCACCCAACTCGTGCTGGGAACCGGACTGCTGCTGGCGGCGCTGCTGCTGTGCCCGGAGCTGAAGCCGCACTTCAATGCGGGTTTGTTTGCGGCGGCGGGCTGCGTGACGCTGGAGCAGCTCTTCGAGGAGCGCATGTATGCGCTGGGACGGCGCGTGGACGGCGTGGTGCTCAGCACAATCGCGAACCTGCTGCTGGTTGCGGGCCTATTGCTGGATGGCGCCGGGGGTGTGGAAGTGAACCTGCCAGTGGCCCTGGACGCGCCCTTTACGCTGGGCGGTGCAGCGCTGGGCGTGCTGATCGCACTGGGAACGGCCTATCTGGTGGAACCGGCCCATGGATTCTCATTCAAGCCGGTGAATCTGGCGCTGATGCCCCGATCCTGCGCGCAGACGCTGCTCTATCCTGCGGCGGCGCTGGAGATTTGCACTGTCCTGCCGGAAAATGTGCGAAAAGGTTTTGCCGGACTGGAACCGCTGCTCTACGGTCTGATCCTCTGGAGGCTGGCACGTACCACCTGTCGCTGCACGGACGAGGAATCCCGCCCGCTGAACCTGCTGCTGGTTGTGCTGTTGGCAATTCCGACGGCAATCGGCGCGGTTTTCCCGGAACTGATTCTCTGCGGCCTGCCGCTGGTTTCTTTCGCAGCCGCAGCCGCGCTGGCGGCGCTCTGCGCGGGCGCAGTGTTCTGCGCGCCTGCGTGGAGATATTGGATGGGCTTTGCGCTGGTGCTGGGTGCGGACGCGCTGCTGGTGCTGAAACCGTTGCCGGAGATGTGGAACATGGCCGCTGGCTGCGCCTGCTGCCTCATCGCGGTGGCTCTCAACCTCCACAAGGCCTTCCTGCGCAAAGCCAAGCGACCGGAGCCGCGATTCTGAGAAGATAAAACGAAAAAACCGACGCGAATGCGCCGGTTTTTTTCGTCGGCGGATGGCATGCACGCCGATGAATTATCTTTGGGAGAAGGAAGGAGAATGTGAAGTTTTATCACTTTACTATCCTACTATACCACATTTTGGGTCAAAAGTCAAGACTTGTATTTCCTTTCATATGGGTGTATTGAATATACAGGAGGTGTTTTTATGGAAGGAATTGGAATGACCGCGCGGGTGAGCGCCTTCGCGCGGGCAATGCATGCCCGCAATCGCGACCAGGTGTACCTTGACCCGCTGGCGGAGAAGCTTTTGTCTCCGTCGGAGATGCAGGAGATTGCATCGAGCATGTCGCAGGGCATTGGCTTCTTTTGTCCGGGCTTTCAGGGAACACCGGAGGAGGGCCTGCGCTGGATCGTGGAGCACCAGCTCGCGCCATCGCCGCTGGGCAGGGCCGCGTTTGCGGAGTCGGCGCTGGAGCAGTCCGGCGCACGGCAGTACCTGATCCTCGCGGCGGGGCTGGACAGCTTCGGCCTGCGTCTGCCGGACTGGGCGTGGGACATGGAGATCTTCGAGCTGGATCTGCCGGGGCCGTCCCGGGACAAACGAGCGCGCATCGCGGCAGCGGGGCTGACTGTGCCGGAGAACCTGCACCTCCTCGAGGGCGACCTCTCGGATGCCAATTGGATGGATGCGCTGCGGACGCACCCGGCGTTCGATCCTGAAAGGATCAGCTTTTGCAGCCTGCTGGGCATCGTCTACTACCTGAAGCCGGAGGACTTTCGCGCGCTGCTGCGACAGCTTGCAAAGGTACTGCCCGCAGGCAGCCGCATCGCCATGGATTATCCCGCCCGGAATCCCTCCGCGCAGTTTGACCGACAGTCTGCGCTGGCACGGGGCGCGGGCGAGGCCATGCAGGCGGCCTACACCCGGCAGGAGATGGAAAAACTGCTGCAAAGCGCGGGCTTCCGGGTGGAAAGGGACATGAATCCCGCTGAGATCACCGAAACCTATTTCGCACCCTATAACTTACGCAACCCCGACCATCCCATCAATGCCGCCGAGAACGTGAATTACTGCCTGGCGGAGCGTATTTGAGAGGTATTCTTCAAAACCAGACGAAAGAAATCAAGTCCATTCTTGCCGGACTTGATTTCGGGCTTACGGCGATCCTAAGTATAGAAAAGAAACACAGAGTGCCTATCCCTCTGATCTATGGGGATAGGCACTCGTTCGCATAAACGCCGGCAGGCATGTGCCACTGGCGGCTCGCCAGTCGGCTGGGTGAGGGCACCCCGCCCTACGGCTGTGCGGAGAGAGCCTAGCGGCAATTATCCAAAAACCAGACGAAAGAAATCAAGTCCATTCTTGCCGGACTTGATTTCGGGCTTACGGCGATTCTAAGTATAGAAAAGAAACACAGAGTGCCTATCCCTCTGATCTATGGGGATAGGCACTCGTTCGCTTAAACCGCGAAGCGTTGTGCCAGCGGCGGCTCGCCGCTCAGCAGACGCCCTGGGCCATCATCGCATCGGCAACCTTCAGGAAGCCGGCCACATTGGCGGCCTTCTCATAATTGTTGCCGAAGCCGTACTCCTTGGCGGCGCTGTCCACGTTGCGGAAGATGCCGGTCATGATCTGCTGCAGCTTTGCGTCGACCTCCTCGAAGGTCCAGCTGTAGCGCATAGAGTTCTGGCTCATCTCCAGGGCAGAGGTGGCCACGCCGCCGGCGTTGGCAGCCTTCGCGGGGCCAAAGAGCAGGCCGGCGTTGACGAAGGCGTCGATTGCGTCCATGGTGGAGGGCATGTTGGCGCCCTCGGATACGCAGAAGCAGCCGTTGGCGATCAGCTTCTGAGCGGACTCCAGACTGATTTCATTCTGGGTGGCGCAGGGCAGTGCGATATCGCACTTGATGCCCCAGATGCCGCTGCAGCCCTCGGTGTAGCTGGCGTTGGGATGATTCTCGACGTAGACGCGGATGCGTGCGCGATCCACTTCCTTGATCTTCTTGACGGCGGCCAGATCGATGCCGTCGGGATCGTAGATGTAGCCGTTGGAATCGGACATGGCGACGACCTTCGCGCCCAGCTGGGTGGCCTTTTCACAGGCGTAGATGGCCACGTTGCCGGAGCCGGAGACCACGACGGTCTGACCCTTGAAGCTCTTGCCGTTGGCCTTGAGCATCTCCTCGGTGAAGTAGCACAGGCCGTAGCCGGTGGCTTCCTTGCGGGCGAGGCTGCCGCCGTAGGACAGGCCCTTGCCGGTGAGCACGCCGTGATACTGGGCGGTCAGGCGCTTGTACTGGCCGTAGAGATAGCCGATCTCGCGTCCGCCAACGCCGATGTCGCCTGCGGGAACGTCGCAGTCGGGGCCGATGTGGCGGAACAGCTCGGTCATGAAGCTCTGGCAGAAGCGCATGACCTCCATGTCGCTCTTGCCCTTGGGATCGAAATCGCTGCCGCCCTTGCCGCCGCCGATGGGCAGGCCGGTGAGGGAGTTCTTCAGCGTCTGCTCGAAGGCCAGGAACTTCACGGTGTCCTCAGTGACGGAGGGATGCAGGCGCAGACCGCCCTTGTACGGGCCGATGGCGCTGTTGGACTGCACGCGATAGCCGCGGTTGACGTGAACCTCGCCCTTGTCGTCCACCCACGGCACGCGGAACTTGATCACGCGCTCCGGCTCGACGAACAGCTCCAGCACGCCCATCTTGACGTACTCGGGATGCGCCTCAACCACGGGCTCGATGGATTCCAGCACGCTGCGGACAGTGATCAGAAACTGCTTGTCGTTGGGATTGCGCTTTTCGACGGTTTCCATCAGATTCTGAAGATATGCATTCTGAATGCTCATTCACATTCCTCCCCATTGAGTAAAAGTATATTTGGAATTTGCTTTTCAAGTATACTCCCATTTTTTACGCTTGTCCATAGTCGCGCATGTTATTATTTTGCGACAAATCAGGAGATGAAACTGCAATTTCAACAAAAAGAATGTTAAAGCATGTGCAGGATTGCACTTTTTGACGGGTTATCCTGCAATTTAGCACACAAAAATTTTGTCCATGGTGCAGTGCGCACAGGTTTTTCCCTTGCAATGCGCCGCTTTTGCGGTTATACTGTATAGAGCAACGACAGGAGGACGCACATGAACAAGATCTACATTCCCGAGGGCTACCGCGCGCCGCTGAGCGTGTACGATATGCAGGTGGCCATTGAATTCATCAAGCACAACTTTCAGAAGGAGCTGGCCTACGCGCTGAACCTGCGCCGGGTGTCCGCGCCGCTGTTCGTCAAGGAGTCCTCCGGTCTGAACGACAACCTCAACGGCTATGAGCGCCCGGTCTCCTTCGATGTGCCCGCCGTGGGCGAGGAGGGCCAGGTGGTGCACTCGCTGGCCAAGTGGAAGCGCTTCGCCCTGAAGAAGTACGACTTCCGCGTGGGCAAGGGCATCTATACCGATATGAACGCCATCCGCAGGGATGAGGCCTTGGACAACCTGCACTCCGTCTACGTGGATCAGTGGGAATTTGCGACGTCAGCGAGCGCCTCAATCGCGAATACTCCAGCATCCACGTCAAGCTCAACCGCGGCATGGCTGCCATCACCACCCAGGAGCTGGAGGACATGTTCCCCGATATTCCCGATTCCTCCCAGCGCGAGAGCGCCTATCTGGAAAAGACGAAGACCGCGCTCATCATGCAGATCGGCGGCAAGCTTCGCTCCGGCAAGCCCCACGATGGCCGAGCGCCTGACTACGATGACTGGGCGCTCAACGGCGACATCCTCTTCTGGAACGACGTGCTCGGCCGCGCCTTCGAGATCTCCTCCATGGGCGTGCGCGTGGACGCGGAGTCCCTCGCAAGGCAGCTCAAGCTCGCCGGCTGCGAGGAGCGCGCAAACCTGCCCTTCCATCGGATGCTCCTCAATGATGAGCTGCCCCTCACCATCGGCGGCGGCATCGGCCAGAGCCGACTCTGCATGCTCATGATCGGCTGCGCACACATCGGCGAGGTCCAGTCCAGCATCTGGGACAAGGCCACCATGGACGCCTGCGAACGCGCCGGTGTGCTGCTGCTGTAGTGCGTTCGGGGTTACGCTCAGGGGGCACCGCCCCCTGAAACCCCTGCTTTAACGCACCGAAACCGTAGCGCTTACGCGCAGGTTTCGGCAGCGCCGGTGCAAATCCTTGATTTGCATCCGGGCTGGTCGCGGCTCCTGCGGAGACGCGACTGCTGTAGGGGAATGATTCCCCTAAGAACCCTCAATTAGGCGCATAATATGCGCCTTGGGGAGGAAATAAAGATAGGCTTCGTACAAAAGCCCATCCACTGCTTTCGTCTATGGCAGTGGATGGGCTTAAAATTTTATTTCTGGCGCGCATTGCACGCCATATTTGGGATTCTTAAGGGACAATGTCCCTTAAGCAGGGGTTTCAGGGGACAGCGTCCCCTGAGCGTTCCCCCTGAGCGTCACCCCACGACGCAGAAATCGCGGCTTGCGAGGTTCAGGGTCTCGCAGCCGTCGTCGGTGACGACAACGAGGTCCTCGACGCGCACGCCGAAGTTGCCGGGCAGATAAATGCCGGGTTCAACGGAGAAGCACATGCCGGGGCGTGCGATGATCTGGCTGGTGGAGGAATTGTCGGGATGCTCGTGCACCTCCAGGCCGATGCCGTGGCCGGTGCGATGGATGAAGTACTTGCCGTAGCCCGCGTCCTCGATGACCTTGCGCGCGGCGCGGTCGAATTCGCACATGGGCAGGCCCGGTCGCACGGCGGCGCGTCCGGCCTCGTTGGCGCGGCGGCACACGTCGTAGACGCGGTTCTGCTCATCGGTGGCGGACTTGAAGAACACGGTGCGGGTCATGTCGCTGCAATAGCGCTTGTGCATCAGGCCCACGTCCAGAATCACCGCGTCGCCGGCCTTCAGGCGGGTCTCGTCGTTGTCGTGGTGCGGCTCCGCGCAGTTTGCGCCGAAGCAGCTGATGGGCGTGAAGCTGCCGCCCTCGCCGCCGACGGCCTTCGCGTTCTTCAGATACAGCTCCTCCAGCTCCAGTTCCGTCATGCCCTCGCAAAGGCCCGCGATGGTGCGCGCAATCGCCTCGTCGTTCATGCGGGAGGACGCACGCATCAGCGCAATCTCCTCCGCATCCTTGCACATGCGCGCGTCGTCCACCGGTGCGCTGCCCACCACCGGAACCATCCCCGGCAGGGCCTCCATCAAGCGGATCGTGAACTGGCTCGGCCAGGTCTTGTCCACGCCCAGCTTGCCCGGCTTCACAGAGGCCGACAGCAGCGCAATCGGATCCTCCGTGTCGTCAAATTCCGCCAGCGGCACGTCCACATTTCCGTTCAGGGCGAACAGACGGTTGGCAAACAGCCTGATCTCGCCGTTTGTGTTCAAATACAGAGCGAACATACGTTCGCCGGGCGCGACCATCGTTCCGGTGAGGTAATAGACCGACAGCGGGGAGGTCACCAGAATCTGATCGAGGCCACAGGCGGCCATGTTTTCTCTTACGCGGTTGATGCGGGAAGTATTCATTGTTCTTTCTCCTTAGATATGTAGTCTGTGCGGAAGCGGGGGTCAGTCCTCGAAGCGCTCCAGCAGCACGCCGCCCTCGTTGAGCATCTCCACGGCGAAGTCGTCGGGATAGCCGTGCTTGTACACCACGCGCTTGATGCCGGAATTGACGATCATCTTCGCGCAGATCACGCAGGGCTGGTGGGTGCAGTAGAGGGTCGCGCCGTCGATGCTGCTGCCCAGCTTCGCGGCCTGGATGATGGCGTTCTGCTCGGCATGGATGGCGTAGCAGGTCTCCGCGTGGGTGCCCGAGGGAATGCCCCGCTTCTTGCGCAGGCACTCGCCGCGCTCCACGCAGGTCTTGATGCCCGCGGGCGCACCGTTGTAGCCCGTGGTCACGATGCGCTTGTTCTTCACGATCACCGCGCCAATCTTCCGGTCCGGCTGATAGCAGCTCGCCCAGCCCGAGATCACTCCCGCCAGCTCCATAAAGCGCGCGTCCCACTTGTCCATCGCTCTCGCCTCCTGATTTGTGCATTCATATTTACAATTATAACGTATTTCTTGAAATCTGCACGCCGAATCCAAAACTTAACAGAAAAATGGTGCTCCAGGGGCTTGCATTTTCCATAGAAAATGGTTAAACTATCACCTGTAAGCGTTAGCACTCGGAATTCAAGAGTGCTAACAAACCCCAATACCAACAGGAGGAAACGAATATGACTATGAAGCCCCTGGGTGACCGCGTTGTCATCAAGAATATGGAAGCTGAAGAGACCACGAAGGGCGGCATCATTCTGACCGCTGCCGCGAAGGAAAAGCCGCTGATGGCGGAAGTCATCGCAGTCGGCCCCGGCGGAGTCGTGGACGGCAAGGAAGTCACGATGCAGGTGAAGGTCGGCGAAAAGGTGATCTACTCCAAGTACGCCGGCACCGAGGTCAAGCTGGACGGCGTGGAGTACATCATCGTCAAGCAGTCCGACATCCTGGCAGTGGTGGAGTGACGGGGGAACGTCAGGGGCGCTGCCCCTGAAACCCCGCTTAAGGGCATGATGCCCTTAAGAATCCCCACATAAGGCGCACAATGTGCGCCTTGGAAAAAAATAAAAAATTATTTCAGGCGCGCAATGCGCGCCATACGGAGGGTTCCAAGGGGAATCATTCCCCTTGGCGGGAGTTTGAGGGCAGCGCCCTCAAGCGTAACCCCCCTGAACGAGTAAGGAGGAAAAACTCATGGCGAAGCAGATTAAATATGGCGAGGAAGCCCGCCGCGCACTGGAAGCCGGCATCAACACCCTGGCGGACACCGTAAAGATCACCCTGGGCCCGAAGGGCCGCAACGTTGTGCTGGACAAGAAGTTCGGCGCTCCGCTGATCACCAACGACGGCGTGACCATCGCCAAGGAGATCGAGCTGGAGGATCCCTTTGAGAACATGGGCGCGCAGCTGGTGCGCGAGGTTTCCGTCAAGACCAACGACGTGGCCGGCGACGGCACGACCACCGCGACGCTGCTGGCGCAGGCACTGGTGCGCGAGGGTCTGAAGAACGTGGCCGCGGGTGCGAACCCGATGGTCATCAAGAAGGGCATGGAAATGGCCACCGATACGGCGGTTGCCACCCTGAGCTCCATCTCCAAGCCCATCGAGGGCAAGCACGACATCGCCCAGGTCGCGTCCATCTCCTCCGGCGACGAGGTGATCGGCAACCTGATCGCGGACGCGATGGAGAAGGTCGGCAAGGACGGCGTGATCACGGTCGAGGAATCCAAGACCATGAAGACCGAGCTGACCATCGTCGAGGGCATGCAGTTTGACCGCGGCTACGCATCCTCCTACATGTGCACCGACATGGAGAAGATGGTTGCCGAGCTGGACAATCCGCTGATCCTAATCACCGACAAGAAGATTTCCAACATCCAGGAGATCATCAAGCTGCTGGAAGGCGTTGTGCAGATGGGCAAGAAGCTGCTGATCATCGCCGAGGACGTCGAGGGCGAGGCTCTGGCCACGCTGGTTCTGAACAAGCTGCGCGGCACCTTCACCTGCGTTGCCGTCAAGGCTCCGGGCTTCGGCGACCGCCGCAAGGCCATGCTGCAGGACATCGCGATCCTGACCGGCGGCCAGGTCATCACCGAGGAGCTGGGCGTGGATCTGAAGGACGCGACCATCGATATGCTGGGCACCGCCCGTCAGGTCAAGATCGACAAGGAGAACACCGTCATCGTCGAGGGCGCTGGCGATCCCGACGAGATCAAGGCCCGCATCGCCTCCATCCGCTCCCAGATCGAGGTGACCACCTCCGATTACGACCGCGAGAAGCTGCAGGAGCGCCTGGCCAAGCTGGCCGGCGGCGTTGCAGTCATCAACGTCGGCGCAGCCACCGAGGTCGAGATGAAGGAGCGCAAGCTGCGCATCGAGGACGCGCTGGCAGCCACCCGCGCAGCCGTTGAAGAGGGCATCGTTCCCGGCGGCGGCACCGCGCTGATCAACGCCTCCAAGGCCGTTGCCAAGCTGGTTCCCGAGACCACCGGCGACGTCAAGACCGGCGTGAACATCGTTCTGCGCGCGCTGGAGGAGCCCGTCCGCCAGATCGCCAAGAACGCCGGCGTTGAGGGCAGCCTGATCGTCGAGAAGATCAAGTCCAAGAAGGCCGTCTCCTTCGGCTACGACGCTGCCAAGGACGAGTACACCGACATGATCGAGCGCGGCATCATCGATCCCACCAAGGTCACCCGCTCCGCGCTGCAGAACGCAGCCTCCGTCGCGGCCATGGTGCTCACCACCGAGTCCCTGGTCACCGACATCCCCGCTCCCGAACCGGCTGCTCCCGCAGCTCCCCAGGGCGGCATGTACTAAGCAACGCTGGGCGTTGCATCCCACAACGCTTCGCGGTTTTAGCGAACGAGTGCCTATCCCCATTGATCAAAGGGATAGGCACTCTGCATTCCTTTTCTATAGCATCTTTTTCTGTGATCCCGAAATCCAGTCCGGCAAGAATGGACTGGATTTCTTACGTTTGTTCTGGAATTATGCCTTGTATTTTGCGTATATCTGATGATATGCGGCCATGAGCAGTGGATGATTGCATCTTCCACCTCACATCCCAACGAGCTTCTTCATGGTATTTGCGGTGCGGATGGTGATCCATTCGCCAATTCTCGGGCTTGCGGACCTCCTCCACCAATTGCACTTTGCGTAGTTCTTTCGATCAAAAGACCAGAAGATCGCGCCCTCGCGGACGCAGACCAGCTCCAGCCCCTCCGTAGGTTCTCCGAATTTTTCGGCGACGGCTCCGGCGGTTGCGGGCGGCAGCACGAGGATCAGGTTGTCGTAGATTTCCTTATCCCCTCGGCCCCACCATTTGGGAGCATCGCGCAGCACATCCTCCAGCCAATCCCGTGCAATGACCAGCACGGGTACGTCCAGGCCAAAGCGCTCCCGGATCATCACCTGAATCCGCGTGGCCAGCTCCCCTTCTTCGCCGGAGAAGACCACATTGCCGCTGTTCAGATGCGTCCGAACCTCGGTAAAGCCGAGCGCTTCAAAGCCCTGCTTCAGCTCCGCCATGGAGATTTTGTTCTTCCCACCCACATTTACGCCCCGCAGCAGGGCGATGTACCGCTTCATGCCTTCCTCACACTCCCTCACGCCTTGCTTTCAGCAAACGCATAGGCCTGTTCCACCCATGCAAGCAGCTCCACATCCAGTTCAGTTGGATCGCTGAGCACGATGTGCGTCGTCCATCGCCCGGGATAGGGCTCGGTCTTCGCCGCTACGCGCGGGGATTCCAGCGGATCGGGCAGTCCGAGGGTCAGGGTGAACCAGCTCCCGGGCAGCTCCGCCTTCCGCTTCACCCGCAGAAAGGACACGCAGGCATAGACGCGGCGGTTGGAAAATGTGATCTGCGTCTTTTGCACCCGCACGCGGGTCTCCGGGAACCTTTCGGCGATCTTTCCGGCAAACGCCTCGTAGAGAGGCAAGGCGGCGGGATGCGGGTCAAAGAACATGCACACATCGGGATTCATGAAATCCATCTGCATTTCCCCCTTCATAGCTCCATTGTAACAAATCCCGCGACCCGGCGCAATGCCGATTGTGCCCCGCGCATGACCATCCGTCGCGCATTCTGTGACCTTTTCCGGGAATCCTTGACAGGCGGGCGCGCAGGTCGTATGATGGTTGCAGTACGCAGGAGGTATGACATGGAGACACAGAGGAAGAAAAGGAAGAAGCGCGGCGTGCGCCTGAGCAGGGCGCAGAGCATCCTGTGCTGCGCACTGGTGTTTGTGCTGATGGGCGGAAGCTTCGGCCTGGGCTGGCACTTCGGCGCGCAGCCGTCCAGATTCGAGGGCAGCATCCTGCTGGTGAACGACGAGCACCTTCTGAGTGAGAATTACGTGCCCGAGGGGCTGGTGAACCTCTACGAGCAGCGCCACTCCTTCCGGCTTGCCAGCAGCGACATCTATCTGGCCCGGGAGTGCTACGAGGCCATGGAGCGCATGTTTGCCGCCGCCGAGGCGGAGGACATGAACGGCTTCATCGTCACCAGCGGCTACCGCACCTACGCGCGGCAGGCGGAGATCTTCGCACAGTCGGAGCCGGGCAAGGCCCAGGAGCCGGGCGCCAGTGAGCACCAGACCGGCCTGGCCTTCGACGTGACCACCGAGACCAACGGCGGCTTCGAGAGCACGCCCCAGTACGGCTGGCTGATGAACCACGCCCACGAGTACGGCTTCATCCAGCGCTACCCGGCGAACAAGGTGGACGAGACGGGCATCAGCTACGAGCCCTGGCACTACCGCTACGTGGGTGAGGAGGCTGCGACGATCATCCACAAGAAGAACATCACGCTTGAAGAATTTGTCAAAAGATACTGTGCATAAAACGGCGAGGCGCCGCAGCCGGTTGCTATCGCGCTTAGTTCATCGAACCTCTGCCCCCACTTGTTCAAGGGGCAGAGGTTCTGTGCTTCTTTCCGATAGAAATGCCGACATTTACCCGAAATCCAGTCCGGACTGGACTTCTTGCGTCTGGTTTTGGAAAATTACTGCTCAGATTCGCCCCGCACAGCAATTGTGTCCATGAATTATATGTGCAGGCTCAGCCGCAGCCCCTTGGGCAGATGGTTCTTCATCTGGCCGTTGCTGGCCTTGCCCCAGCCCAGGGGCATGCCGCGCCAGCAGATCCACGTCCAGCCCCTGAGGTTTTCGCACTCCAGCGCCTCTCCGGTGAGGTAGCGCCGCGCATGGGCATCGTCCAACTCCATTATCTGCTTCGGCAGCGCTGCGTCCAGCGCCATGGCCAGCGCATGGGCGGGCTCGATGTAGTTCCTTCCGACGCGCAGCAGGCATGTTCCCGCCGAGGCCAGCTTCAGCCCCTTCGTGTCCGGGCACTCCGCCGGGATGGCGTAGAGGTAGTCGCCCAGCCGCACGACCCGTGCCTTCAGCGCATCCGGCAGCGCGCAGACCTCCTTCTCCAGCTGCCCGAGCAGCGCGGCGCACTCACGGTCGACGCGAAAGGCGGGAGCCTCCCGGCGCTTCGCGGAGCCGGCCTTGCGCAGCTTCGCGGCAAAGTGACCGTCGCCCCGCTGGCGGTGGGGCCAGATGCGGATGCAGCCGTTTATCGATGCGCCCACGCCCGGCAGGGAGAAGTCCTCCGGCTCGAACTCCGGGTGCCGCGCGAGGAAGGCCGCGATGGTTTCCTCGTTCTCATTCCGGTTGAAGGTGCAGGTGGAGTACACAAGCCGTCCGCCGGGGCGCACAAGCTCTGCCGCGCGGTCGAGAATCTCCGCCTGACGCTTCGCGCAGCCCGCTGGCGAACCGCTCTTCCACTCCGCACGCGCGTCCGGCTCCCGGCGGAACATGCCCTCGCCGGAGCAGGGCGCGTCGCAGAGCACTGCGTCGAAGTATTCTGGCCAGCGCGCGGACAGCGCGTCCGGGTAGGCGTTGGTCACGGCGGCGTTGCGCACGCCCATGCGCTCCAGATTCGCCGCCAGCACCTTCGCCCGGGCAGGCTCCGGCTCGTTGGAGATCAGCAGGCCCTCGCCAGCCAGCGACGCGGCGATCTGCGTGCTCTTGCCGCCGGGCGCGGCGCACAGATCCAATATGCGCTCGCCGGGACGTGCGTCCAGGATGGCCGCGCTCACCATGGCGCTGGCCTCCTGAAGGTAGAACGCCCCCGCCGCATGGGCGATTCCCGCGCCCGGACGCGCTCCCTTGCGCAGATAGCGCCCGTCCTTCGCCCAGGGCACCGGGTCGGAGATGAACTCCTCCGCAGCCGCGAGGGCGTTTTTGCGGAAGGGATTGAGGCGCAGCGCCAGCGTCGGCGGCTCGTCCAGGGACGCGAAAAATGCCGGGGCTTCACATCCTAGCATTTCTTCGATGGCTTGCACAAATTCGCCCGGAAGGGAAATCATGGCTTCACCTCCGGCTCGGTTCGTGCTTCCCCAGTATCAAAGCACTCCGGCGCGTCCACATACTTGCCCGTCTCAACGGGCATGTCGCGCTTGCGCAGCCGGTCGTAGATCAGCGCGCGGAAGAAGGCGTAGCCCAGGGCGTACACCGGCACGCTCACCAGCATGCCCACGAAGCCGAACAGGCCGCCGCCGATGACGATGGCGATCATGATCGACAGCGCGGATACGCCCACGTAGTCGCCCAGGATGTGCGGGCCGATGACGTTGCCGTCCAGCTGCTGCAAGAACAGCACGAACAGCGAGAACCACAGCGCGCTCATGGGGTTGACCAGCAGCAGGATCAGCGCGCAGGGCGCCCAGCCGATGAACGGGCCGAAGAAGGGGATGATGTTCGTCACGGCGATGATGCAGCTGATCAGCAGGGCGTATTCCATGCGGAAGATCAGCATGCCAACGTAGCAGATGATGCCGATGATCAGCGAATCCACCAGCTTGCCGCTGATGAAGCCGGAGAAGATGCGGTTTGCGCGCCGCGTCCAGTAGATCAGCGACTCGATGCGCTCGCGCTTCATCAGCGAATAGCCGATCTTCTTGATCTGCGCGGCCAGGTGATCCTTGTCCATCATGATGTAGAAGGCGGTGATCAGGCCCACCAGCAGCTCGTAGACGAAGTTCACGATGGACGAGGAGATTAGAAACAGGTTGTCCAGCAGCATGGTGATGTTCTTGATCTGGCTGGAGACGATGTTCTCCCAGGCAACCACCAGCTCGTCGCCGTCCAGGCTGAGGAAGTCGTACTTCAGCAGCAGCTGGTTCAGGCGCTCAGAATTGTCCTTCAGGAACACCGAGATGTAGCCCACGATGGAGGTGATGGAGCTGACCAGCTGGGGAACCATGATCTTCATGAAGATGTAAACCAGGAACACCAGAAACATCAGCGAAAACAGCGCCGACAGCGCGTGCATCAGCTTGGGGCGCTGCTTGCGCCTGAAGAACAGCGGTTGGAGCACGCGCTCCGCCGCGCGCTGCACCGGGCCCAGCAGAAACGCGATGGCAAAGCCCACCAGGAAGGGCGAAGCCAGCGACGCCAGCGTGCGCACAAAGCCCCACACGGAGCTGAAATTGTAGAGCAGGAAGGCCAGCAGCAGGGCGTAGGTGACCAGCCAGATCTTCGGGCCGATGCGCGTTTGCTGATCCTTCGAGAACGGCAGCTTCATTGTACCCTCCTCAAACCGAACATTCGCAGATTTGCTGCGCGGATGCACAGCCTCCATCCCGATTATACCACGATTCCCGGCCTTCCATCAAGGGAAATTGAAAGGCTTGTACGGCCAAATTCCAACTTTTTCCAGACTTTTTTGTCCGGGTTACTACCTATTATATAAACCGAATTTTGATGGGTGTGTAAATCATGTCGGGCTTTCATAACCTTCGATTTCCAGACCGAGCCGCAACAGCGCTGCCTCCGCATCGAGGTCGCCCTGCAGGAATTCACGCACAATCGACGCAGCGTCTCCGGGCGAATGTTCGGAAAATGCGTCCGGCACGGCCAGGCTCCGGCTCCGCAGCAGCGCCTCCATGGGCGCGTAGGCAGAGTAGGAGGAATAAAGCTGAACATCCGTCACCGCAAAGCCGCCAATGTCCGCAAGTCGCTTCTGACAGTCCTCGCTCAAGAGATATGCGGCAAACTCCGCCGCCAGCGCCTCCCGTTCTGCGCCGGCCTCGTCTGCCTGATCCACCACGCCCAGCAGAAGCAGCTGATCCCCGCAGGCAACCTCGCCCGTCCCCGCGCAGGCCCAGTCCGGCCCGCGCCCCGCATCCCGCAGCCGGATCAGCCGCGCCAGCTCCGCCTGGCTCACGATCAGCCAGGGCAGCTTTCCGTTGATGAAATCCGTCAGCGCATCCTCCGACCGGGTCAGCTCTGCACCTGCCTCCGCCATCGCCGGAAGCCCCAGATCCAACCCGAGATCCGGCAGCTCGATTTCCTCGCCATCCTCCGCATGCCTGCTCAGCAGCGCCACTGCCGCTGCGCTGAAGCTGCGCCCGCCGCCGTCCGGCAGGAGCGTCAGCGCATCCAGATCGTCGAAGGATGGCGCGCTGTCGCACAGCGCACGGTTGTACACCCAGATGTAGCCGCCCATTGCCACCGGCAGCGCGCGATCCGAGCCGCAGTTCAGCGAAGCCTGCGCATCGAGGGGAAGCAGCTGCGCAGCATCCACCTGCACGCCCGGGGAGAACAGCTCCAGCTCCGGCGGACGGATGCCGCTGTCGGTCAGATCGGCCATCGCAGCCGCGTCCACCTCCGTGAACTCCAGGTACACGCCCTCGTGCCGCTTCTCAAAGCCCGCCGCGCAGGCGTTCAGCCAGCGCACAAAGCTGCCGTCGCACGACCACTCGGAGGAGATCCAGCCGCGCAGCACGCCGTTCCACCCCGCGTACTTTTTTTTCACGTAGGGCTGGGAATCCGCCGGGAGCCGGGGGAAGATGCGCGCCGCAGCGACGATCAGCGCCAGTACACAAATCAGGCATAATAGTTGTAAGGATTTTTGCATGGGACCACCTCTCAGACAGCCTATGAGGTCTCGCAAAAAATAATTTCAAAAAAAGTGAAAAAAGGGGTTGACAAACAAACCACCCTTTGCTATAATATTCAACGTTGTCGCGAGAACAGCGGTTCAAACGACAGCGACGATCCTTGAAAACGATACAGCGAAGTAAATCAAGAGTATAAAGAACAGTCAGATTTCTGAGAGAGTAAACGCCTGATTTGCTGGAGAAGGTTGAGGGCTTTGGCGAGTCCGAGACCGGGAACGGTAAATGAGGAAAAGGATTGAACATCAGAGTTTGATCCTGGCTCAGGACGAACGCTGGCGGCGTGCTTAACACATGCAAGTCGAGCG
>SFNY01000014.1 GCA_004554085.1 Clostridiales bacterium
GTCCGCGAACGCCAGCTCTGCCGCGTGCGTCACCGTGGAGCTGGTGTCCTGGTAGCGCCACCAGCTCGCGCTGATGCTCATGATCTGCGTGATGGGCCGGGTGTCGCCGCTCACGGTGAACTGCGACAGTGTGACCGCACTCTCGCCAGCCGTCCAGCTTGACTTTCCGGTGTAGGTGTAGGTTCTCGTCAGAATTTCCGCCATATGTCCATTCCCTTTCGATCACATCAGGTTGAACGCCAGACCACCGGAAGCCTCCGGGTGCCAGAGCATGTAGTTGCCCAGGATCAGCCCGCCCGCAATGAAGGAGGAATTGACATTTCCGCCCACGACGATGTCCACGCTGTCCTGATCGATGCGCACCTCGCTGCGGTCGCGATAGCCCGGCTTGTAGAAGTGCGCGCCGCTGGTGTCGATGCTGATTGCAGTCGCCAGCTGGTCGATGGCCTTCTGCACCTCCGACTGCTGGGCGATGAGCCGGTTGGAGATGTCATTGATCTCCTCCAGGTCGCTGACCGTGTCCCAGTCGCCGGAGGTGATGGTGAACAGGGTACTGGCCTCATTTGCGGCACTCTGGCTCGAATCCTTGACGTACTTCAGCACGATTTCATCGCCCTGGGCGAGCGCTCCTGCGTAGCGCTGCGCGCCGGCGCTTGTGCCGGAGACCGCGTTCAATACGGTCGTTCCCGCAACGGTCAGCGTGAGCTTATCATAGTTGGTCTCGGTGTAGTACGCGCCGCTGATGACCACGCTGCTCAGGTCGCGCACGGCCTTGAGCGTGACAGTGGCGGTGGTGCTGTTCACGCCGATGTTCCCGGGAACCAGGTCGATTCCATCGCCGGAGTTGTTGGAGATCGTCCAGCCCGACGTGCCGGAGCCATTGGTGACGGTGAAAAACGCATCCAGAGTGTCCAAGGCAACGCCCTGCCACCTGCGAATTACCGTGGGCGTGACGCCGGTGTCGATCCAGATTTTGTCCGCCGCAATCGGCGCCTCCGGCGGCTCGTCTCCGCTGTAGATCGCCACGTCGTTGACGACCTCCCAGGACGCGTCACAGTACGGCTGCGTATAGCTGGTTGTGCCGTCGCTGTAGTCAATCCGAACCCGCGTCCAGATGTACTTGCCATCCGACCATACCGGCTGCGTTGTCTGCCACTGGCCGCCGGTCTGGGTAGTCTTGCTGGATGAGAGGTAGTATTGCTCCGTCACAGCCGTAATGCTCACGCCCTGCGGGCCGGTCGCACCCTGCTGGCCTGTCGCTCCCTGCGGGCCGGTCGCACCCTGTGGACCCGTTGCGCCCGCGATGCAAGTCGGATTCGATGTGCTCTCTGTGCCATCCTTGAGACTTGTTTTTACACGCATCCACATGTATCTGCCATCCACCCACTCCGGGGCTACGGTCTGCCAACTTCCGCCCTTCAGCTCCGTCGCGGATTCGGATAAATAGAACTCCACGTCGCTCGTTGCCATAGCGGTGTCCACCTGCCCGGCGATCATCTCCATCGACTTCCCGCCGTAAATCCTGCTGGTGTACAGCGCGTCTACAAAGGCGCTCTGGGCAAACAGCTCCGCCACATCGATGCGCGCCGCGTCGATCTTGTTGATGAGCGCGTAGGTCGCCAGCAGGTTCGAGGTGTTCAGATTCGCCGCCGTGATGTTCGTCTCCAGAATCACCCGCCCGCCGCTGGTCTGGCCCGCGCTGATCTCTCCCGAACTGACCGTGGTCTTAGTTGCGGACACATTGCCGCTTGCATCCACGTCGATTGTGTAATAGTTCCCGTCGCTGGCCTTGATGCACAGGTTGCCGATGGTCGCGCCGATCATCTGGGCATACTCCACGGCCAGGTTTCGTATAAACACCTGCCCGGCCACGCCGTACTCCAGATTCATCGCCTCGGCTACCAGGTGCTGAATCGTCGCCTTGTCGAAGGTCGCCGATCCGCAGGAGAGCACCGTGATGCGCGCAAGCTCCGCCGCCAGCGCGTCCGTGGTGACGTTGTCCGCCGTGATCGTGCCCGCCTTCAGCGCGATCAGCTCCGCAAACGCCGCGTACAGCGCGTCCGTGGTGATCTCCCCGGCCACGATCTCGCCAATGTGCGCCGTCAGCGCCACGATTGCGTCCGCGCTTAACTACTCAATTGCCGCCACGCTGATCTTCGCATACTGGATGGTCGCGTCCCGCAGGATACTGCCGGATGCCGTACCCGGCGCGATCTTCGTGCCGCTCACGCCGCCGGTGGGCAGGTTGTAGCTGTACACCTTCTGATCCAGCGCCTGAATCTCGCCCAGCGTCACGCTGTCGTACTGTCCGGTGAGGCAGTTCCACTCGTAGCCCGTCACCCGCAGCTTCGCCGTGAGTCCCAGCATGCTGTCGATCACCGTCACCGTGTCGTATGGATGCACCGCCTGCAGTCCCGCGTACTGCATATCGCCGTCCGCACCCTGCAAGAGCACAAAGTCCACGTCCATGCCGTAGGTAGGCAGATCCGCGCCGTCCGCAAAATCCTGCTCCGCGAGGGCTTTCAGCTTCGCCCGCGCCGCCGTCCGGCCCGCAGTATTGTCCCGGAACGTCGTCTCGTTGTCCTCGTCCTTCTTGACCAGCGTCACGTCATAGTCCCGCTTCACGGTGTGCACCACCGGGTACTCGCCGATGTGGGCGCTGCTGACGTACCGCTCGTCGCCCTCCGCGTCCGTCAGCCAGAAGTCGTTGCCGTCCACGTCCTTGCCGCAGGGCTTGATCTGCGTCACCACGTCGGAATCGTCCGTCGTGACCGTCACGCCCACCAGGTTCTTGCCCCGGCGCACCGTCACGCCCATGTCGGATTCGACGTCGTCGAGCAGGTGAACCTCGAAGTTGTCCCGGATGATCTGACAGTTACACTGCGAGACGATGCCATCATCCGGATCCAGCAGGATCTCCACGGGATTCTTGTAGCCGTACTCTCCGGTCACGCTGCCCTCCGTCAGCCCTTCGGTGTACACGCTGAAGTCCCCGCTGTGCTTCAGCTTTGCGAACACCTGCCCGACGGCCTCCGCGCCGGGTACGTTCTCCGGGCTGTATTCGCCGTTGAGCATGTTGCCGACCAGGTCGTAGAACACGTGGCGCGCCTTCACCGTCACCACGCCCGCGTCGCTGTCCTGCTCGGTGGAGTAGATGCGGAACAGCTGCCGCCTGCTCTGTGTCAGCTGGATCACCCGCTGGTTTTCCGGTCGGCCGTCCGCGATGGTCTCGGTCTTTGTCTCCACCAGATCCAGATACTTCGTGGACATGTAGCCGGTCTCGCCGCCGACCACCGTGGTGCAATGGATCCACACGCGCCCGTTCACGGTCTGCCTGTCCAGTTCGATCACCTGCGTGCCGTTGGGATAGTGCCGCAGCGCCTTGTAGCTTGTGCCGTAGCCGGTGCGCATGTACAGGCCCACGCTGGTGCGCGCCACCTGCCAGATGTTGCGCGTCACCGTTCCGCTGCCCGTACCGCTGCCCACGCCGTACTCGTACAGCGGAGATTCGCGCACGGGCACTGGTGCGGAGATGATGCATCCGTTTGCAAGCTGCGCCCAGCGCAGCGTCTCGTCAATGGGCTGCACAAGCGTCAGTTCGTAGGCTCCCGCCGCCTGCCAGGTCACCGTGCACTCGCTGGGCGTAAGCGCGCCCAGGCCCAGCGTGGAAAAGTCCGCCGCATCCGGCGCATAGAGCGCGATCAGATCCATTTACAGCCACCTCCATCTGGGCGTGATGATGATCTTTGATATGCTGCCGATCTCCTCCTCATCGCCGCTGCCCACGCCCCAGGAAAGCACGTTTGTGCCGGGCCAGATGCGGAAGAAGTCGTCCGAATTGGAGAGCACGCAGCGGTTCAATAGCCCCGCGCCGTCCATCGTCAGCGCGTCCATAATTTCGCTGTCCACAATGATTCCACCCCCCGGTACTCCGGTAAAGAACATGCTGGAGCTGTGCCCGCCGCCGGTGATGGTCACGTGAAACGCGCCGCTTCCGTAAATTTGAAGCCTCGGCAGAGAAAAATAGGTTCCCTGCGCGGTGAAGGATGTGCCGGATGCTGTCACCTCGATGTCCGCCGCCTCCGGGTACAGCCTGCGGATAGGCGCGCACGTCCACGTGACCGTGAAGCGCTGGCCCTCGCAGCGCGAAATTATGCTTGCGCGGGAGTATTCCTTCTCCACGCTCGCATCATAGGTCAGGTTCGGCTCGTCGCTGAAGCGCAGGCTGCCGCTGCCGCTGAGCCAGGAAAGCACCGCGCCCAGCTTCGCCGCGTCCGGCACGCTGCACTCGATGCGCACGCTTACGTCGTTGTAGCTGCCGTCTCCGGTGAGGATGCTGCCGTCCCGGCCCGCAGCCTTTTTGCGGGTATAGTTGCGCCCCGGCAGAAAGCGGGTGGGCATTTGCCGCAGCAGCACGCCCATGTCGCTGGACTTCACGCCTTTGAATTCAAACCAGGCCTCCGTCAGCCGCTTCACTTGCCCACCCCCAGTGCTATGGTTCTGTTGTAGCTGTTCTGTGCGCGCCGCGTGTCCGCCGCCGTCACGGTGGCCAGCGTGCGCCCGTTCACGTTCAGGTAGATGGGACGCGAACCCTCTGCGTCCGCGATGCTGCCTGCCGCCGAAGCAAACGCGCTGCTCAGGTCAGGCGCGCTCAGCCGGGGCGTAAGGTTCATGCTGCCAACGATCCCCTGCGCCGAGCGGATCGCCGCGTTCAGCGATTCCACCATGCCCTGTTCAAATCCCTGACCGGTCATCTCGCCCAGCTTCTGCGTCACACGGCTGGGAGAATGAATCTGCAATTCGCTGCGCATGGCTGCGGCAGCGGCCCGGGCCACAGCTCGCGCCGCCGCGACCACCGCGCCCCGACCGGCGAGGATGCCGTTGGCAAGTCCCTGAGCGGTGCTCCGACCCGCCGAAGCCGCTGCGGCGCTCTGGTTCATGGCCAGCGCAGCGCTGCGGGCCACGCTGAGTGCGGCGCTGTGGGCCGCAGGATTGCCCCGCATGCCCGCCGCCAGCGCGTCCATGGCCGCAGAACCGGCCCCGGCAAAGTCCGCCGCCTCCATCTGCGAAGAAATCCCTTGCAGCACAGCCGCCGCCGAGGCGGAAACGCCCCGCAGCACCGCCTGCACCGCCGGTTCAATCCCGGAGAGCGCCTCCCGGAAGGGCGCGTCGTCGCCCTCGATGCGTATGATTACGCCGTCCGCCATTTTCGATCACCCCTCTCTTTCCTGCGCGTCGCCTCTGGAGATCAAAGGAACATCGCCCGCCCGGCAGAGCTCCCGCAATGCCGCCGCCAGATGTTCCTCCTCGATCTGCGCGGCGTTGTGCTCGAAGGCGCGCAGCGCGCCGTCGTGAATGCGCTGCATGCGGTCGAGGTTCTCCCCATCCCCATCGGTGAACAGTTTTTTCATGGCCCGCTTGCCCAGCAGAATCTTTAATTCCGCCATCCACAGCCTGTAGCCGGGCGCGTCGCGGTACTTTTTCCGAGCGCGGCGCAGCGCCTCGGCGACTGCGATGGTCTTCTCTGCCAGCGCGTACGCTCGGCCCTCGATCTCCACGCGCACGCGCTCAATCTTCGTCTCTATCCGCATCGTTTGTCTCTCCTTCCCCGCCGCCCTCAAACATGGCGCTGAATGCCTCTGCGGCGGTGCGGTTGCTCTCCGTTTCCTCCACAGGCAGCGCGCACATGCGCTTGCGCCGCAGCAGCTCCTTGTCGCGCCCGCGATAGCTGCGCGCCTCCATCAGATTCAGGATGTAATGCTCGCCGCACAGCGTCTGGAACTCCAGCAGGAACTCCCACCAGTGGAAGGGCTCCGTTCTCCGATAGCTCAGATCAATGCCGCTCTGGTTGCGGATCGCGATGACGATGGCGTTGATGTCCCAATCGAAGCTGAACAGCGCATCACCTGCATCTCCCTGCACCGGAAGTCCGGGATAGCCCCGCGAAAACTCCGCCACCGCAGTCATCACCTCCGCAGGATCCTCCTCCGCCAGCACGCCGCCAAAGACCAGATGCTGAATCTCGTCGATCATGCGCAGATTTTCCTGCGATTGCGCCGAGGGATCGATCCTGCGCATCACGCGCAGCACCTCGATCCACACGCGATAGTCCACCTTGCAGCGATAATCCGCACCCCCGACCGAAATGACGGTCGGGGGCGCGTCCTGGGCGTAGTTGGGCCGCATCAGCTCTGCGCGGCAACGAAGCTGGGCACGCCGTCCGCGACGGTGTATGTGCCGCGCTGAATGTCACCGCCAAAGCGCATGCTCCAGCTGATCTTGCCCTCGGCCCAGTTCATCGCATCCAGCACGAAGGTCGTGTCCGCCACCAGCCACGCCCTCTGCCTGCCGCCCTCGTCCGCTGGGAAGCAGATCAGGCTCTTGCCGTGGGCGGTGGAGCAGTCGTAGAACTTCTGGAACATGAATTCATAAATAGGATTGCCCCGATAGGTGGCGATCTCCTGATCCATGCTGGGCGCATAGCTCACGATCTCCTCGGTGGGCATCTCCTGGGAAATGTAATCGCAGCTCTCGGTCTCCGCGTTCATCTCGATTTCAAAAATGGTGCTCTTGTCGATGCGCTTCCAGACCGGCGCGTCGCCCTCCGACACGTCGATGAAGGGAATGCACATGTTCTTCGTGATCCTGATCTCAGCCATCCTGTCACCCTTTCTTCAGATACTCGATCCGGAATTGCAGCATATACTTGCAGCTTCGCGCATCCTGCGCCGCGATAAAACCGCCCTCGCAGGGCAGCAGCGTAATCTCCTGCACGACCTCCCCTTCGGGAAATTCGGGATAGCAGCCCTCCGCGCTCTGGGTCTCGATCCAGGCCTTCAGCTGCTCGAAGTCAGCCAGACGGTCGATGTTCTCTGCATCGTTCGGCTCAAATGAGCAGGGCGCGACACGGGTGAGCGCCACGTCGTAGCTGCGCAGGCTGCTGCCGTCGATGAACTCTTGCAGCACCAACTCCGAGGGAACCAGCGCCGCATCGCCGCCGTCCGACTGCGCGCAATTGAAAAACAGGTCGCGGATGTGGGGGCAGCCCATCAGCCACGCCCACACCGCCCGATGTTTGTTGTCATTTTCCAAGCTTCAACCCTCCCGCATCCACATATGCCTGCATCGCAGCGACCAGCTTCGGCTTCTGCGTCGGCTCCGCAGCGCGATCCCACGCGCAGCTGGCAACGCCGCCGGAATTTGCCGGGAAGCTGCCGCCGTACACATAGGCCGCGTAGGGCGCCGTATGCTCGATCTGGCCGGGTGCGAAACGCACGTCCTCGTACAGTCTGCCCGTATCCCGGGGCACGTAGGGCGCGTACAGCCTGTGCCACTGCTGCGCCGCGTGCAGCCACAGCCCGTCCGAGCGCAGCTTCTGCACAAGTCCCTGCGCGTCGATGCGCACCTCCGCCGTCAGCCTCATGCGCCCTCCCCGCTGGCCGCATAGTGGGCCAGCGGCGCGCCGCCAGCCGCATTGTCCGCGACGGACGCGATCCGGAACGCCCCCTTTTCCCGGTGCCTTTCCAGCGCGGCGGACAGATCGTAGCTGCTTGAGATGTTCTCCGTCACGTCTCCCCGGAACAGATAATCTCCCGCACGCGGAACCTCCTGTCCGGCGGGAATGCGGCAGACAACCTCCTCGCCGTGCTCCATGCGCACGCCGTTCTGCTTCCAGACGGACTTGCGCCGCCAGCTGCATCCGCTGAGGCTGCGCTTCACGTAGCGCAGCTGCGTGCGCCCGTCCACCGCCGCCTCCACCCGCTGCACCAGGGTCAGGTTTTCCGTTCCAAAGGGCAGCATATCTCCACCTCCATTCCGGTTTTCAGCCGTCCGTTCCCGCGTACAGCAGATTTACGCCACCGCGGCTCAGCTCGTCGCCCAGCCACTGACGCAAAATCTGCATCTGGCGCGGTGAAGCGCCGCCCGCAGCGCTCTGCGAAGCGAAGCTCAGGCTGAGTCCGTCGTTGCTCATGGAGGCAAGCTCCCTGCCTCCGTCCATCTCCCGCGCGGCCTCCTCCCTGCAAAGCTCCCCGATCAGCTCGAAGACGCAGTTCTTCACAGCGTCGCGAACGGGCTCCTCTCCCTTCAGACGGCCGTGGGTCGCGCGATCCACCAGCTTCTCCGCCTTTGCATCCAGCCGCGCGAAGGCGGCGGCGTCCACGCCGCCGTCCATGCCGGCATACTCCTGATAAGTCAGATACATGAACGCCGCCTCCCGTCATCAGGTGGTCGCCGCGTGCAGATAGATGCCCGCCAGCTTGTTCTCGTACACGTCGGCCACGCCCACGTTGCGGTAGCCGAACTTCCACGCGTCGCCGGTCTGGTTCTGCTCGGGGGTGATGACCTTCGGAGAGACGTGCTTCTGATACTGAATCACCGACGGCTTGTGGATCACCATGAAGTTGATGTTCCTGCCGGTGTCGGCATTCTTCACGTAGCCGCCCGCGGTCTGACCGGAGCTCGCGCCGTCGTACTGGGTGATGGCGGTATACATGCGGGACTGGGGCACGCGTACCACGCCCTCGAAGCGCTCCAGCACGCGGGTGGACTTGGTCAGATCCAGATCCTCCATCAGACCCAGCAGGCTGGGCGTGATGAACAGGTAGCGCTGGTCGGCGGGCACCTCGTTTTCATCCATGGCGTTGGTCGCCACGCGCAGGGCCGCCAGCACATCCGCACCGGCGCTGAGCTCGGCGGGCACGGCGGCGCTGATGCCGGAGGTTCCGGCGTAGGTGGCCAGGCGGAACGCGTCCAGCTCCGGCACCACGCGGGTGCGGATGAACTCGGATGCCAAGCGCGCGAAGGCGAGACCGGCGGTCTCCTCGTTGTCCATGGTGTCCACGCAGAACAGGCGGGCGCGATCGAAGTTGCAGACCACGGTCTCGTTGGTCAGCGTCACCTCGCCGTCCACGTAGCCGTTCTTGCGGTCATAGCTGGCCAGGCCGTCCATGCTGATCTTGGGGATCACCAGCTCGTTGGCGTTCACGCCCTGCCGCGCAAGCTCCGGCGCGCCGTCCAGCACGGCGGTCAGGGAAGCGCCGGCGTACACCTCGTCCAGCAGGGGAATGTAAGACTGAAAGGTAGAAATGGTATTGGGCATCTGCGTTACCTCCTTTTATGTTCGCTCATTCTGTTTTCACTTGCCGATGGGCAGATCCATGGCGGCGCGCATCGCCGCCGTGCGGCTCCTGCCGCCGTCGACGGCTGCAAAAGCGCCCATGTTCTCCGGCGCGGGGTTCTGGCTGACGAAGTAGCCCTTGTCGCGGGTCATCTCCTCGAAGATGGACGCGTCCGTCCTGCCGCGATTGCGCTTGTCCTTCAGCGCTGCGGCAAAGTCGTCCGCCACGGGCTCGCGCAGGCGTTCGCACACGAACTTGCGGCCCGCCAGCACCGCGTCCAGGCGCTCCATCAGCTCCGCGCGCTCGGCAGTCCTGCGCGCCTCCTCCGCACGCTTCAGCTCCGCCCACTTGTAGGCCTCGATTTCGCTGCGCAGCCGCTCCGCGTCTCCCGCGCTCTCCTCCAGTGCACGAATGGTCTCGCCCGCACGGGTCAGGCGCGCCGTCGCATCCTCCAGCTCGGCCCGCACGCGCTGTTGCTCACGGGTGATATCCGCGCCGTTAAGGGCCATCACCTGATCAATCTGTTCCTTGGTCGCGCCTTCAAAGATTCGGTTCAGTTCCTCTCGCTTCATGCTCTCATCCTTTCCGCTACGCTTTTTTACGTGGTCGCGCCCACACGCGCGCCGCTGATGCTCCCCCGCGGCCGGGTTTTTTGTATGCAAAAGCCGCGCTCACAGGGAACACGGCTCCGATACCGCCCTTCAGTTTCCGCCCCGGCCCTCCCGGATCGCGTCGACTGCCTGCCTGTTGTCCTTCAGGCTGCCGCCCAGCACCCACTGCCGCAGCTCCGCGCCGTCCAGCAGATCCTCGCCGTGGAGCGCCCGCAGCTGCTCGAAGGTCTGATCCGTGGATTCGATCAGGCTCATGTCCCAGTCGAAGCGCAGAGCGTACTGTCCGCGCGCCCCGGCGGGCGTGATCTCGAAGCGCTCCGCCAGCACGTCGATGGCGTAGGCCAGATCCTCCAGTGCGCGCTCCCACTCGTCCCGAATAGCGCGCACCACGCTGAAGGTGTCGTACTGCGCCGCGCGTACCTCGTCGCGGTTGGCGTAGTTCACATTCTGGCGCTCCGTCAGGATGCCCTGGGAGAGTCCGCAGGCGCGCTCCACGCGGCGCAGCAGCATCTGCTGGCGCGCATCCATGGCCTCGTAGCGAATCTCCGGCGCGTAGTACTGCCAGATGCCCCTTCCCTCCAGACTCATGCTGTCAAAGGGCACGAAGGGATCGTCGCTGTCCTGCACGGTTCTGCGCAGCCGGTCGATCTCCGCGCCGCCCTCCGCCTGCTGTGCGCCGCTTCCCCGCCACAGGCTGGAATCCAGGCCCAGCATCGGGCGGGTCAGCTTGTACTCCCGGCGATAGATGCGCCCGTGTTCCTCCAGCTCCGCGATGGCCTGCTCCGCGCCGTAGGTGATGGGCACGCCGTACAGCCTGCGCTCCCGGCGGTTGTCCCTGGGGCAGCGCAGGTAGGCAAACAGCAGGCGATCCGTGCCGGACACACCGATCTCCGGTGTGATCCCTGCCCAGCGCGCCACGCAGTCCAGCGGCAGCGCTGCGCCGTCGCTGCGGACGGCCCGGTAGGAAATGCGCTGATCGCCGCCGCAGCGCTCGTAGTCGGCCAGCAGCGAGCACTGCCGGCCCTGCACCTCGCCCACGTCGGCCAGCAGGGTTGCCGCCGCGATCCTGCTGCCGTCCATCTCCCGGACCGCGATGCGCGATTGATCGATCGCGCGGATGTGCAGCGCGCCGCCGTCGTAGGTGGGCAGCAGCAGCTTTCCGCCCTTGCCCAGCATCTGCGCGGTGATCCAGCCCGCGTCGTTGTGCCACAGCTCCGCAAGCAGCTCCCGGATCAGCAGCACGCGCGCGCCGGGCGCCTCCGGGCAATTGCAATCCTCCACCGCCAGCGCACTGTCGGCGAAGGCCAGCATCGCCAGCTTTCCGGCGATGATCGCCGTGATGTTCTCGCCCTCCCCGTCCTCGTAGCAGGCGACAAAGTCGTCCAGGGGCGCGCCGCAGTCCTGCACGCCCGCCGTCATGCGCCGCTGCAGCCACTCCTTCAGCCTCTCCCACATGATTCATTCCTCCATTCTCGTCTCTCAGGCTCACGCGCCGCAGCGCAGCCAGATCCGGTTGGTCGCATAGCGCACCGCGTCGATGGCATGGTTGTTGCGGTCGGGATACGCCTCCACAAAGCCGCCGTCCGCGCCGCGCTCATACTCGTACTCGGAGAACTCCCTCGCCGCCGCCGGACAGCGCCGGGGATCAATCACGATCTCCCGCAGCCCCTGCAGCCAGCGCATGCTGGCGCGCACGCTGCCCGGGCCCTTCGTCGCGGCCATGCAGCGCATGCCGTAGGAGCGCATGTCGCCGATGGACTTCATGTCCGCGCTGTCGGCGATCACCTCCTCGGCGGCGCTCAGCCCCTTCTTCTCACGCAGGTCGTTGAACACGTCCAGGTTGGATGTCTTCACCGTCCGGTACTCGTCGAAGATCCATAGCCTGCGCTGCGCCGCGTCGTATGCACAGCGCACGAAGTGCAGCGGATCGGGGAACCAGCCGAAGTCCATTCCCGAATACACCGCGCCGAAGCGATCGATCTGTTCCTGGGGGATGGCGCGCAGGCACAGGTTCTCAAACACGCCCCCGCCGCTGCCGGTGGCCTCGCCCATGTACATGTGGCGATAGGCACGCCCATCCTCGGCCTTCAGAAGCTCCGCCTCGGCGAGGAACGCATCCCCCAGCCACGCCTCCGGCAGGTCCAGATAGCTGCTGCTGTGCACCAGCCTGCCCTCCCGGGGCAGCAGCGCCTCAGCATTCACCCAGCTCTGCGCGCCGGGCGGCGGATTGTAGCTGCAAAAGGTGATCCCCTGTTCGCCGCCCCGGAGCACCGAAGCGCGCAGGCTTCGAATCGCATCCATGCCGCTGAATTCCGCCAGCTCCTCAAACCACAGATATTCAAAGTAGCCCTTCGCGAGCTTGATCGACTTCGACTTCCCAGGATTGTCCGCGCCGCGAAACAGGATGCGCTGCCCCGTGGGGATGCAGCGAATTTCCAGCGGCGTCAGGCGCAGCTCGAAGCAGTCCCGCAGGGCGAAGCGCTCGATGGCCCAGACCATCTGCTCGTACACCGACTCCCGCAGCGTCGCGGCCACGCGCCGGTAGATCATCGCGCTGGCATTGGGGTGCTTCAGCATGCCGAACAGGATGGCGGCGCTGATGAAGCTGGACTTGCCCGAGCCGCGCCCACCCCGAAGCCAGTACTCCCGGTGCCGTCTGGCGCGCACGTCCCGCCAGAGCCCGTGATACGCCGGGGCGATCACCTCCGAGGTGCGCACGATTCTCCGCTCCTTCGCAGCCGCCTCCCTTTCGTTTTCCATCTCCTCCCTCCTTTCAACGCAGCCCCATCCATGGCCGCAGGTGAACTGGCATGTGAAAGGGGCGGAGGATCGTTTCTCCGCCCCGATTCGCATCGGATGCTGTCATACTACCACGTCCGGGCGCGCAGAAACGCGCGTCCTTTCCGAAAACCTGCGCTCAGGCGCTCTCCCCCTTCTCCATCCGCGCGCCGATCCAGTCCACGGCCTGCGTCTCGATCCGTCGCACGTGCCCCTCGTCGTAGTTCAGGCGCAGCGCGATGCTCCGCCATGGATGGCGGTCGGCATAGCGCAGCACGATCACCCGCTCCTGCACCGGCGGCAGGCGGCGCACCAGCCCCTCCACCTCATTGCGCAGTCGCAGCCGCTCCGCGATCTCGCCGTCGATGCGCAGCGACTGCTCCGCGTACATCTTTGACCGCTGTATCGCCGCCTCCACAACGTCGCCCAGGTCGTGCGCCCTGCCGCCGCGCGGCAGTCCGTCCAGACTCCGCCCCCTAAGCGTGCAGCGCGCGTCCTCGGCCCACTGCCGCAGCGCATCGCGCTCCCGTTCCAGCCGCCGGATGTCCTCCATCGTGCCGCCCCAGCGCTGCAACAGCGACCGCGTCTCGCCGCGCCGGTTCATCCTCGCTTCCGCCATATGCTCCACCTCCCGGGCCCACATTCCTCCGCGCCGCGCAGAGCGCACGGCGGCGGTGCTACCGATCATAGCACCGCCGTCCCCGCCCGTCAATCCGAGTTTTCTGCACTTCCGTGCTTTTCCAACCCGGCTTCAGAAAAAAATTTCGGGAGATCGGAAAAAATCACGCCGTCCCCTGCACCGGCGGCAGATGCAGACGAAAGATCGTTCCCACCCCCGGTGCGCTCTCCACGTCCACGCGCCAGCCGTGCGCATCCGCGATCCACTTCACGATGGACAATCCCAGCCCAGTGCCGCTGCGGTCGCGCGCGCCGTCCACGCGGTAGAACCTTTCAAAGATATGCGGCAGATGCTCCGGCGCGATGCCGATTCCGTCGTCGCACAGCTCGATCTGGGTTCCATCTTCCGTCCGACCGGCCGCACAGGAGATCCGTCCGCCCTTTCTTCCATAGCGAATCGCATTTTTCACAAGATTCAGAAACAGCTGCGTCGCCAGGCTCTCATCCGCAACAATCTCCAATCCCTCGGGGAGCTTCCAGTCCAAGCGCATCTCCCGCGCCTGCAATTCCTCCGCGAGCGCCGTCCGGATTCCGTCCAGAATTCCCTCCAGCGGGATGGAGATGCGCTTCACAGCCAGTCGCCCCTCCTGACCGCACGCGAGCATCAGCAGCTGATCGATCATGTGCCGCATGCGCCAGCACTCCCCGATCAGCGTATCCAGCGCCTCGCACTGCTCCCTGCCGAGTCCCTCCTGGGCGCGCAGGTTCTCCGCATAGGCGAGGATCACGGCGACCGGAGTCCGCAGTTCATGGGATGCGTCCGATGCAAAGCGCCGCTCCCTGCGGAACGCCTCCTCCAGCGACGATAGCATGTCGTTGAGCGTCGTGGTCAGCTCCCCCAGCTCGTCCCGCGACCCCGCCTCGGGCACGCGCAGAGACAGATCGCTCCGGCTGATTTCCTTTGCGCAGAGGATCACCCTCCGCAGCGGCCGCAGCTCGCGCCGGGCGATCCACGCACCTCCGAGCACCGCGACCAGCACCATCGCGGCAAAGCCGCACAGGAGCAGCGTGCGTAGCACATCCATCAGGCAATCCTTGTCCGCAAAGGATGCGGCCACGCGCACGCGCACCGGATAACCACCCCTGGCCAGCGCAGCCGCATCCAGCAGCAGCCAACGCCCTCCGTCGGGCAGCTCCGTAAACCGGCTCTCCCGAAAGGGCGTCTGGTCAAACAGGGAAAGCGCGTCGCCATGCGCGACCAACTCGCGCCCATCCTCCCCCGCAATGCGGTACAGCACATCCGCGTCCAGCGGGGTCTCATCCTCATAGATCAGCGCACCGTCTTCAAATTCCGTCTGGGCGACTGCCTGCGCCACAGCCAGCTCCAGCTTGTCGCGCAGCATGCGGTCGATCTCAGCGTCTGTGGCCAGATACAGAGCTGCGCAGAAGGCAAACAGCAGGATGCCCGTGCACAGCTCATACCAGAGCGTCATGCGCGTATGCAGCTTCATTGCGCGCATCTTTCGTCCTCCTCCCGCAGCACATAGCCGAAGCCCCGCACCGTGTGCAGATACTTCACATCCCGGCCCCTGTCGATCTTGTTGCGCAGATAGCCGATGTACGCGTCCACCAGATTCGTCTCAAAACTGCTGCCGTAATCCCAGACGTGGCTGTAAATCTGATCCCGCGTGAGCACCTGTCCCGCATTGCGCATCAGGTATTCCAGCAGCGCATACTCCTTGGCGGTCAGCGAAATCTGCCGCTCGCCGCAGTTCACGCTGTGGCGCACGGTGTCCATCTGCAATTCCCCCACCGCCAGCACCGGCGACCGACCCTGCACGCTCTTGCGGAGCAGCGCGCGCAGCCGCGCGGACAGCTCCTGAAAGGCAAAGGGCTTGGTCAGATAATCGTCCGCGCCCAGATCCAGGCCGGCCACGCGATCCTCAACGGTGTCCCTTGCGGTCAGCATCAGCACGCCGCCTCCGAAGCCGTCCGCGCGCAGGCTCCGCAGCAGTGCAAAGCCATCCATCCCCGGCAGCATCACGTCCAGCACCATGGCGTCGTACTCCGCCGCGCGGGCGTACTCCAGTGCCGCGATGCCGTCGCCGTAGCTGTCCACGGCGTAGCCCTCTTCCTTGATGCGCTTGTTGAGAACCTTCCGCAGCGCCGCGTCATCCTCCACGATCAATATGCGCATGTGTGCACCCCCTTCCATCCATGCGCACCATTATAGCATGCAATTCTAAGATTCGGATGAAATTTCTGCATTTCATGTTCCTCTTAGAATTCTGTGCTATCGTTCACACGTCCGGAACCCTCTTCCGGCAAAGCTGTTTGACAAAGTGAGGATAGAATTATGCACAAACACATTCTGCGCGCGCTCCCGCTCCTTGCAGCGCTCGCGCTTCTTGCGACCACGGGCTGCTCCCGCAAGGCCGAACCTGAGCCGTCCGCCGCGCCGTCCATCCAGCCCACCGCTACGGTCGCCGCACCCATCGCCGAAACCGAAAGCGCAACAAGCTGGGCCCCGGTCTGCTTTGCGGGGCCCTTCGATTACAGCTACCAGGACGCGTGCCGCGCCGTTGCCATCCGACGCTTCGAGCAGAACGGCATCGTCTACTTCGTCGCGGACGTGCAGCTCTCCACGGCCGATGGCTTCCGCACACAGATCGCCGATTCGGGCACAGCGACGCTCACGGAGCTGGTCTCCGACTGCGACGCGGTGCTTGCGATCAACGCCGACGACTATGGCGTGCACAAGTACGGCACGATCATCCACAACGGCACGCTTCTGCGAGCCCATGAGACGACGCGCAGCATGCTCATCGTGGATGCCAACGGCGACCTCCACGTCCGCGTGGACCGCAGCGGCGAGGATCCGCAGGCACTCGGGGAGGAGCTTCTGGCCCAGGGCGTGCGCCAGAGCTTCGAGTTCGGCCCGGAGCTGGTGCGCGACGGTCAGCCTATGGCCTTTCCCTCCGACTTTGATCTGATCTCCACCTCGCCGTCGCGCCGGGAGCCGCGCACCGCCATCGGACAGATCGGAGAACTGCACTACGCCATCGTGGTCGCCGACGGACGGCAGGAGGACTACTCCATCGGCATGACGCTGCCGGAGCTTCAGCAGATCTTCGTCGCACTGGGCGCGCAGACGGCCATGAACCTGGACGGCGGCGGCTCCAGCGAGCTGTGGTTCCGGGGGCAGATCCTCAACTCCCCCTGCAACGGCGCGGAGCACAGTCTGTCGGACGTCCTGTATTTCTGATGGGAGGAACGCAATATGAAACGAACCGGCAAATACATCGTCCGCCTCCTGACCGGCATGTGCGCGGGCATTGCAGCGGAGCACCTGCTTTCCTACATCCTCTCCATCCACCTGCGCCTGGGCTACTATGCGCCGTGTCTGGTCACGCTTCCTGAGATGGTTGGTGGCGAGCTGAACGCCGTGGCGCTGCAGATCGGCGCGTTTGCGCTGGCCGGCGGCCTCGCCGGAATTGCAACAGCCCTGCCGCACCACAGGTGAAGCAGGGCTCGATCCCGTCTATGAACTTCTTTCCACGGTGAAGCACAGCCTTCCCGCCGCGTTTTCGGCGTGCACGGACACCCCGTAATCTCCGGCGCGCGCTGCGGGCAGTGCAAAGCTTCCGCTGTCCACGCGATCGCCGCGATAGATCATCTCCTCCCCATCCATCTCCACGCGCACGTCCACCCGGCCGCGCTCAATCGCATACTCCACCCGGAGCAGATCGCCCTTCTCCATGTGCATGCTGTGGGCGTCGTCCTGGTTCATGCAGCTGAACGTGAGCAGATAGGCATCGGGATTGCGCACCCGCGAGCCGTCGAAGCGGCTCTGCATGGAGACCGTCCGCTGCGCCGCAACTGCGCCCGCAATCAGCAGCGCCGTACAGACGGCAATTCCAATGATCCCTCTGCGCCTCATTTTCCGCACATCCGCTGCACGCGAACGTCCTCCCAGGCCTGCTTCTCGCACCAGTACACGGCATTTTCCGCCACATCAAAGACCATGGAAACCACCGTCGGACAGACCGTCTGCGCGCAGCTTCGGAGCACGTCGAAGCACGCCTCCACGCCGAAATCATCGTCCGCAGCCTCCAGCGCCGCCACGGCCACATTGTAGCGATCCAGGCCCATCCACGGATGCAGCTCGCTGTCCCCCTTGAAGGGCGAGAAGTTCGTCATCACGGAATAGCGCGGCCTCTCCAGATAGCGGCTTCCCTGACCGGGCACGATCTGCAATACATTTCCCTCGCGGTCGCTGAGCTGCGCCTGAAAGCTCACGCCCGGCACGCTGCAAACCGCGCCCGATTCGGCGATTTCCCGCAGCTCACCCAGCGTCCGCTTCTCCAGCAGCAAATCGATGTCCAGCACCAGCAGGTTGCTCTGCCGTCCCTCGCCGGGGTCGCTGCGCCCGTCGTAGGGCCAGCAGGTGGGCATGGCGACGAAATCGCCCCGGGCGTTCGCGCCGAACAGCGGCAGCCAGCCCTCCTTTGCGTCGTTGATCTCGATGCAGACCCGCGCATCATTCGCCGTCACGCGGTACTCCATGTCGAGGATGTCCAGATTCCACCCCACGATGGTCTTTCTTCCATTGAATACGATGCTCGTACACATCTCTTTGACCTCCGTCTATCTCTCCCGCTTCCGCAGCAGGCGCTTCAAACCCCTTGGCTCCCGGTCGCAGGCTGCGCTGCGCCCCGTCTGCGCGTGATGCGCCCGACAGGCTGCGCAGTCCCCGTGGCGCGGGCACTTCCGCTTCCTGCAGGGACATTCTCTGTTTTCCATATCTCCACTCACCCCATCGCATCACGCCTGCTTCCAGGGCCGCGCGCTGCCGTGCCAGCCGCGCGCCTCCCAGTAGGAGTAGTCCGGCTCCGCAGGCTGCTTCGCCAGCCTGTGCATCAGCCGCGTCATCGCAAACCAGAACCTGCCCCGCAGCGTGACCCCCAGCCTGCCCGAATTCCTGCGAATCCGCTTCGCCAGGCGGTCGGTGGCTCTGTGAATCTTCCTCTGAATGCGCGGCGGGATCTCCTCCGGGCGTGTCGCCTGCACGCCGAAGCCCAGCCTGTACACCTTCGCCAGACCCCAGAACTCCAGGCTGTCGGCCATGTCCCGGTTGGTGGCGGCCATGCCGCCGCCCGCCGCCGTGCTGATGCACACGCCCTGCTTGCGGAACATGCTCTTCTCGGGCCGGTGCACCATCCAGCGCGTGCCGTAGTGATCCAGCAGCGACATCATCTGTCCACTGGCGTGGAACACGTACACCGGGCTGTCGAGGATGATCAGATCCGATGCATCCATGGCCTCGGTGATGGCCCGCAGCTTCTCGTAGTGGGGACAGTGGGTCATGTCCGCCTTGAAGCAGCTGTAACAGCCCAGGCAGGGCTCGTCGAAGTCCCTCGGCAGGAAGAACTCCGAAATCTCGCCGCCCACCTTCTCCGCCAGCTCCCGGGCGATCATCCGCGTGCTGCCCTTGTGATTCTGACCGTTGATAATCGTGATCTTCATTGCGCCCTCTCCGCTTTCCACACATTCTGGCAGCATTATACACCCTGCTGCAGGGCGGCGATAGACCGTTTTTTCGCGCAAATGTGTCCATTTTCTAGTTTCACACCCGCACGCGCCGTTCGGGAAGGGCTGTACGGATTCATCCGCACGGGCACAAGAATCCCCCTGCCGGGATTTACGGCAGAGGGGGAAGTGCTATATGTTCCTGTATGATTCGCGCGGAGCCTTGCCTGTTTTAAAGCGCGCTCGAACGCATTGTCCGGTTCGCACAGTGCCTCAGAATTCCAGCGTGTCGACCCTCTCGAGAAGTCCGGCGAGCTGCGCCTTGCAGTCGTCGATAATCGCCTTGCCCTCGGGATCGTCATAGCCGATGCGCTTGATCGTGCGGCGCAGCAGGCGGGCAAAGCCGATCACCATCGCCTTTTCCTCCACCTCGGCGATGCGCGCCTCGTCCTCCGTTTCGAGGTACAGCGCCAGCGCCCTGCGCCAGATGTACTTCGTGGTCTCATAGGGGAGCTTCATAAACTTTTCGGTGGTTGCGGGATTCTGCCGTCCAAAACCGACGAAGCCCAGGTACATGGAGGCCAGTTCAAAGATGGGATGCCCGTAGGAGAGGGTATCCATGTCGATCAGCAGAACCTCGCCGTTCTGCATCTCAACGTTGTTGGTGTGATAGTCCCCGTGAATCATGGTGTGCCGCTCCGGAACGACCTGAATCAGCGCGATCAGCTTGTCACACTGCTCCTCCGGCAGATGGCCCCGCAGGTACTCCGCCCAGCCCAGGGCGACCGCCTTCATGTCCTCCATCTCCCCGGGGTCGACCTCGGTGGAATGAATGCGCTTGAGCAGATCGACGAACTCGGCGATGTACCGGTCCCGATTCTCCGGCTCGGCGGCGATCAGCTTGGAGAAGGACTTTGCGTTGAGCAGCTCAAACACGGAGCCGTAGCTGTCCCCGACCTTCACCACGTCGAAGGGAATGGCCGTGGGAATCCCCAGGATGAGCGCTCTGCGCGCAAGCTGGCGCTCGCGCTGGATCTCGTTCAGCGCGTCCGCATTGCGGTAGACCTTGACCACGATCTCCGGGTCGTAGCGGTAGACGACGCCGTTGGAGCCCTCGCCCAGAACCTCGCAGTCATCGACGGACAGTCTGCGATACGCCTTCTGCACCTTCGCCATCTCCGTAAATCCGGTCATTTCGAGGATGTCATAGACCTCGGGCGATACGTCGACGATCTCGATGTTTCCGCATTTCTTGCGGAGCTTCAGTATGACGCGCAGGCCTGCGCTCGAGATGAACTCCAGCTTCTCCGCGTCGATGACGATCCTGTCCACGCTGCCGCCAAACCCGTCAAAGATCTGCTTTTCAACCTCGGGTGCATTCGCGGAATGAATGCGGCCTTCCAGCGCGATGCGAAGAACCCTGTCCTCGTTGGTGACTTTAATCATCGCTTATATTCCTCCAAACACGCGGTCGATCAATGCAACGAACTCCCTGTATGCGGCTGTGTGCACAAGATCCGCAAGCGCAGCGGCGATGCTCGTGTAGTACCACCTGTGCTCCGCCGGATCCTTCTGGTTGAACTGCTGCCACATCGCGTCCCCGTAGATTTCCAGGGACCGGCTCAGGGAGCGGATGTTGGAGAGCTTGTCCCCTAGGTAGAGCGCCTTGATCCCGGGATCCGCAGTCTGGCGCAGCACGGCGACGGATTCCTCCTTGCGCATCCGCCACGTGTCGGCGGGCTCCTGCTTCACGCGCTTGTTCTCCGTCTCGGACAGCACCAGCTCCGCGACCCTGTCGCCGAAGCGTTCCATGATCTCGCCGATCTTCACCCCGGCGTCCTCCACCGTATCGTGGAGCACCGCCGCGATGACGGCCTCCTCCTCGTCGGTCACCGTCTGGGTGATCGTCGCCGCCTCCAGGGAATGCAGAATCGCGGGATGCCCGTCCACCTTGCGCTTCATGCCGTCGAAGGCCTCCGTTGCAAAGCAGATGGCCTCTGATAGTTTATCCAAGCTTCCACCCCCGTTTCATGTCGTTCCTATGGTCGATCCTCCGGATCCTTTGCAAAGAAACCTCAGTCCCCGTCCGCTTCCGGCCACACGCCCTCGTAGAGCACGCTGTCACCCTTTTCGGCGATCTCCTGCACCAGCGCGGCGGCGTCAGCTTCGTTTTGCACCATGCGCACCGAGGACTTGGGGAACTTGCGGCTCATCAGTCCGCTCATCAGCGCGCGGGTCTGCTCCGGCCCGATCAGGATCACGTAGTCCGCGCAGCCCACGATCTGGGTGCCGAGGGCGAAGTTTTTGTCCTCCGCTTCGCTCTCCAGCTCCGTGAGTCCCGCCGTGACCAGGATTCTGCGTCCGGGAAAGTCCCGCAGCACCCGCAACGCCTCCGCCGCGCCCTCGGGCAGGGCGTTGGCGGAATCGTCGATGATGTTGATTGCGTCCCTGGAAACCAGCTGCAGCTGGTGGCGCAGGGGCTTGAGCTTCTCCACGCCCCGGGCGATCTCGTCCATGCCCATGCCCAGCTTGCGTGCCACGGCAGCACAGAGCGCGATGTCGCGCACGTTGTACTCGCCCAGCAGGCGGGTGCGCATCCAGGCGCGCGCCCCGTCCGTACAGATCAGCTCGAAGCGCGTCCCGGAGGTTCCGGTCTCCACATTTTCGGCGCGCATGTAGCACTCCACCTCCGCGCCGATGTTCGTGCGGTACTTCTCCGCCTTGCACAGCTTGTACAGCCGGTCGCCGTAGCTCGCGTCGGAGCCGAAGAAGGCCATGCCGTCCTCCGGGAGCGCCTGAATCAGCTCGAACTTGGTCTGGGCGGCGGCCTCGATGGAGCCGAAGGTATCCAGGTGGGCGTTGCCCACGCAGGTGATGACGCCGATCTTCGGGGAGACCAGCCTTGCCAGCTCCCTGATCTCGCCCTTTTGCTGCGCGCCCATCTCGGCGATGAACACCTGATGCTCGAGCCTGAGCTGCTCGTTCACCACCCGGGACACGCCCATGGCGGTGGAGAAGCTGGGCGGCGTGGCCAGCACGCGGTACTTCTCCGACAGCAGGGTCTTGAGAATCTGCTTGCAGGCGGTCTTGCCAAAGCTGCCGGTGATGCCGATGCGAATCAGGTCGGTGCGCTTTGCAAGCTTCGCACGGGCGGAGTTGTAGAAGCCCGCGTTGATCCTGTCCTCCAGGGGCCGCACCATGACCGCAGCCGCCAGCACCGAATAGTCCGCGCCCGCAAACAGCAGGTAGGGCGTGATGGACAGCAGCGGCAAAATGATGCACCCCGCCAGGTTGATGCAGAACACCAGCAAAATCAGCCGGAACATGCGCCGGGTGATAGCGAAGGGCTTCTTCATCGGAAGCCGCAGCCGCAGCCAGAACAACAGAGCCGCAACGATTGCGAACAGGCCCAGCACCAGCCAGCGGCACAGATCCTCCCGGAATTCCTCCTTTTGGATCACCATGGCCAGCAGGATGGGCAGGTACCAGTCGATCACCGCCACCGCCGCCGCGATCAGCACGTCCGGGCGCAGCGTCTTGTCGCTGTTGCGGCGCAGCAGCCTGCGCAGCTCCGGAATCTGGTAGCGCTGAACCTGCAGCATGTGCATGGCGGCAACACCCGCGGCCGTGCAGCCGAGCGCGACGATCAGCGTTCGCAACACCGTGTAGAGCATGATACCTCCCTTAGTCCTCCTCTTCCTCCACGACCAGCATCGGATCGTTCTCCGGATGCCCTTCGGGGAGCTGTTCCAGCGCCATAATCAGCGCATCCTCGCTGTTCTCATAGTAGCGCTTGCGGTAGCCCACGTCGATGAAGCCCAGCTTGTGGTACAGGTTCTGGGCAATCTTATTGCTGCGGCGCACCTCCAGCGTCATCCAGTTCATGCCGCTGTCGGCGGCCAGCTGGATCATCTCCCGGGTCACGCGCTCGCCGTAGCCCAGGCCCCGCCTGTCGGGGTGCACGGCGATGTTGGTGATGTGGGCCTCGTCCAGGATGAACCACACGCCCGCGTAGGCGATGGCCCGGCCATCCTCCCGCAGCACCACGTAGCGCGCGCAGGCGTTCTCCGTCACCTCGTGGCGGAAGGATTCCTTCGACCAGGGCGTCTTGAAGCAGGCTGTTTCGATTTCATGCACTGCGTCCACGTCGTCCAGGGTCATCAGTCCAACGGTAATTTCGCTCATATCTTCCTCTTAATATGCTTATTTCTGCACATCGGCCGCAAGGCGCTCCTTGCGCTCGCGCTCGGCCTGGGGCAAACGCAGATAGATGGGCGTCAATTGCCGCGCCTCCATCCATTCCTCCGGGTGCGCTTCCGCCAGCAGGCAGGCTGCATCCGCGCGCAGCTGGCGCAGGTTCGCCGGTGCGATCAGCGCCCCGGGAATCATTTCCCGAATCTTCGCCGCGTGCACCCGCAGCCCGTCGCCCAGGAACACCAGGCGGCGATCACGCGGCAGCTTCCCGAGGAATTCCGTCAGGTCGATGGCCGCGTCCTCCAGCACCCGCAGGGGCAGGCCGTTTTTCATGTCGAAGGCCGCGCAGTACACCTGGCCGCGCCGCGCATCCAGTATCGGACAGGCGAGGCCGTCGAAGCTCTGGTAGTTCATCGCCAGCGCCTCCAGCGCGTCGATGCGGGCGCAGGGCCTGTTCCATGCATGGGCCAGACCCTTGACCGCGCACACGCCGATGCGCACGCCGGTGAAGGAGCCGGGTCCCGCCACGGTCGCAAAGCAGTCCACCTGATCGCAGGTCAGCCCCGCGGCGCTCATGCACGCGTCCAGCGCCGGCATGATGGTCTCCGAGTGGGTCAGGCCCTGATTCATCGCAATCAGCTGCACCACCTCGCCGTCGACCAGCACGGCACAGCTGGCCACCGGGCCGGAGGCGTCGATTCCAACGATCCTCATTCCGTCAACCTCCATTCCGCCAGCGCAGCTTCATCCAATGTGACAATGCCCCGGTTCTCCAGCGCAATGATGCGCTGCTGCTCGTCGCCGACGTCGCTCCGGGCGATGGTCACGTGCAGCGCAGGCTCCGGGTCGATCTCGGCCATCTCCGGCCACTCGATCAGCGCGACGCCGTCGCCGCCGATGAACTCGTCCAGACCTGCGGCGTAGAATTCCTCCGGGTCGTTCAGACGGTAGAGGTCGAAGTGATAGAGCTTCTGCTTCCCCTCGTAGGGAATCAGCAGCGTGAAGGTGGGGCTGGGCATCGCGCCGGTGATCCCCAGAGCTCGCGCCACGCCCCGTGCAAACACGGATTTACCCGCGCCCAGGTCACCGTGCAAGAGCACGGCGTCCCCGGCGCGCAGCATATCGGCCAGCCGCCCCGCAAAGCGCAGGGTGTCGGCCTCCGAATGGGTCAGATACTTCATATGAATGCTTCGTTCCTTATCCAAGAATCACTTGATGCACACCACGCCCTCCGGACGGATGCTCAGCACCGTGGTGGCATGTTCGCCGAACACGCTGTCCATGGCCGCACTGTACTTCTCCACCAGGTCGTTGGGCACGAAGGCCAGAATGGTGCCCGCAAAGCCGCCGCCGTGGATGCGCCACGCGCCGCGACCCTGCAGCATGCGGCGGCTCATCTCCAGCGCAAGGGGCATCTCCTGGTTGTCGCTGGACTCCACGTGCAGGTTCTGCAGAAGCTTCCAGCTGCTCTCACCGGAGGCGATCACATCTGCAAAGAAGGCCTGCAGGTCGTCGTTCTTCAGCGCCTGCGCGGCATGCGCTGCGCGGCGGGTCTCGTCCACATAGTGGAAGGCGCGCAGAATCGCGCGGTCGGAGACTTGGTTCTTCAGCTTCGGCAGCGCATTCTCCAGCTCCTCGGGGGTGATCTTCTCCAGCAGCTCCGCGCCCATGCACTTGGCCACCTGCTTCATCTCCACCGGAATGGAGGCGTAAGCGTCGGTCAGGTTGCCGTGTTCACCGCCCACGGAGACCACGCACACCGCATAGCCCTTCCTGCTGAAGTCATAATTGATGGCCTCCACGTCGGCGATGGCCGGGGCGAAGTCCATGGCCACCAGACCACCCACGGCGCTGGCGGACTGATCCAGCAGGCCGCTGGGCTTGCCGAAGTACACGTTCTCGGCGAACTGGGAGATGCGGGCGTTCAATTTGGGATCGATGCTCCAATTGTTGAACAGCGCGTCGAAGGCTGCCACCAGCATGACCTCGAAGGCCGCGGAGGAGGACAGGCCGCTGCCCTTGAACACGGTGCTCGTCACCTGCGCGTCGAAGCCGCCGATGGCGTAGCCCAGCTCCTTCAGGCGCGCGGCCACGCCCCGGATCAGCGAGAAGGTGGTGTTCTTCTCATCCTCGCGCACGGCGAGGTCGGTGAGATCCACCACGAAGGGCGCGTCGTAGCCCGCAGAATAGAGCGTAACCACATTCTTTCCGTTGGCTGCGACGGCGGCGACGGTGTCCAGATTCACTGCGCCCGCCAGCACGCGGCCGTTCTGGTGGTCGGTGTGGTTGCCCACGACCTCGGTGCGGCCCGGCGCGGAGACGAACATCTCCGGTTCACGGCCAAAGTGGTCTCGGAAATCATCGACCAGCGCATTGTAGCGGGGGAACTGATCCTGACCGGCGTAGAGCGCGCTCAGGCGCTCGGAATTGCGTTCAAAAACCTTCTTTACATCCATGGTGAATCCCCTCCGGACATATTTTGCTATTTTTATTGTAAACCAAAACGACCGTTTGCGCAAGGGGGAAGTGACATGAATCGGGAAAAGGCGCTTGACATCGGGCGCAGATTGCCGGATAATGATAGGTGGATGACAAAATTCGAGGGAGCTGCTGATTATGCCGAAGAATTGTACCGAATATCTGCACGCGCTGCTGGACTTTGCGGAGGATAAGCGTCTGATCGAGGCGGAGGATCGGGAGTACAGCCTGAACCGCCTGCTGGAGATCTTTTCCATGGACGCGCCGGAGTGCGACCGCCCCGCACGTGCGACCTCTCCGGAAACCGCCACGCCGATCCTGGAGCCTCTGATGGAGCTGGCTGCGGCGCGCGGCCTGTTCCCCGACAGCACGGAGCAGCGCGATCTGTTCTCCGCGAAGGTCATGGGCGCGCTGACGCCCCATCCCCAGCTGATCCGCGAGCGCTTTGCGCGACTCTATCGCGAGCAGGGCGCGAAGGCGGCCACGGACGACTTCTACCGGCTGTGCAGGGACGTGGACTACATCCGCGTGGACCGCATCGCAAAGAACGTGCGCTTCCTCCACGATTCCCCCTGCGGCGAGCTGGAGGTCACGATCAATCTCTCCAAGCCGGAGAAGGATCCCCGGGACATCGCCGCCCAGCGCAATGCGAAGCAGACAGGCTATCCCCGCTGCATGCTCTGCGTGGAGAACCCGGGCTACGCCGGGCGCGCGGGCTTCCCGGCCCGGCAGAACCACCGCATCGTGCCCCTGACCCTGGGCGGCGATCCCTGGTATTTGCAGTATTCTCCCTATTCCTATTATAATGAGCACTGCATCGTTTTCAATCGGGAGCACGTGCCCATGAAGATCTCCCACGAGAGCTTCGTGCGCCTGTTCGACTTCGTGGAGCAATTCCCGCACTACTTCCTGGGCTCCAACGCCGACCTGCCCATCGTGGGCGGCTCCATCCTCTCCCACGACCACTTCCAGGGCGGCGGCTACGTCTTCCCCATGGATCGCGCCGGCGTGCGCTTTGGGCTGAAGTCGCCCTCCGCTGCGGTGGAGACCTGGGTGGCCGACTGGCCGATGAGCTGCATCGTGCTGCGCGGCGACGATCGCGATGAGGTGATCGCGCTGGCGGACCGGATGCTGGAGGCGTGGCGCGGCTATTCCGACCCGGCCTGCGGCATCTATGCCGAGACCGACGGCACGCCCCACAACACCATCACCCCCGTGGCGCGCATGGAGGACGGCAAGTACAAGCTGTACCTGGTGCTGCGCAACAACCTGACCACCGAGGAGCATCCGCTGGGCGTGTTCCATCCCCACGCGCAGCTCCACCACATCAAGAAGGAGAACATCGGCCTGATCGAGGTCATGGGCCTGTTCATCCTGCCCGGACGGCTGGTGCAGGAGCTTACAGGTCTGGAGAGGTATCTCACCGGTGAGGTCGCGCTGGACGCGGCCCCGGCGGCGGACGATCCGCTGGCAAAGCACTACGCCTGGGTACAGGAGATCGCCGCAAAGACGGGCACGAAGCTCAGCGCGGAGGATGCGCAGGCTGCTCTTCGGGACGGTCTTGCGAACAAGTGCGCGCAGGTGCTTGCGGACGCGGGCGTCTACAAGAACGACCCTGCGGGCAATGCGGGCGTGCTCCGCTTCCTGGAGAGCATCGGCTACAAAAAAGCATAAGCAATTGCATGCAGGCTGCTGTCTCCGTACGGCTTGTAGGGCGGGGTGCCTTCACCCCGCCGTTAAACAATTATGGTGCTGTCTCTGCACGAAAAAAGTAGGGCGGGGTGCCCTCACCCCGCCACAGAACAATTATGGCGTTGTCTCTGCACGAAAAAAGTAGGGCGGAGTGCCCTCACCCCGCCGCAGAACAATTATGGGGCTGTCTCGAAACGGCAAAAATGTTTTGAGATAGCCCCTTTTCGTCTGAATATGATCGTCTCCCCTAGCCCTGCTGGAAGTCCCGCCGGAGGATGGCATAGAGCTCCACGTCCACGAAGCGGCCCTTGTTGAGTAGGCGCTGGCGCAGGGTGCCTTCCCGGCGCATGCCGCACTTGCGCATCACTGCCCCGGAGGCGGGGTTTTCCGTCTCATGCTGGGCCTCGATGCGGTTCAGGTTCAGGCTGCGAAAGCCGTAGCGGATCAGCTCCCCCAGGGCCTCGGTCATGATGCCCTGGTTCCAGAAGGCGCGCGCAAGGGAATAGCCCACCTCGGCGGAGGCGTTCTCCCGCTGAATCCACATGAAGCCGATGGTACCGATGATCTGCCCCGTGGCCTTCCATTCGATGCCCCAGCTTGCGGGCTCGCCCAGGCGGTACTTGCGCAGCATGTAGCGCAGGTAGCTGCGGGATTCGCCGATGCTCCTGTGCGCGTCCCAGAGCACGTAGCGCGCGACCTGAGGATCGCAGCTGTAGTTGTAGATGTCCTGTGCGTCGCGCATGTTGAGCTTGCGAAGCCGCAGACGTGGGGTCTCAAGGGTCGGCATGTAGCCGTATGCAGCGTCCATTTGAATCGACGGCCTCCGTGTCAGATGAGATGACTCGCCATGCAGATGGCGATCTGGGTCTTGGCGTCCCGAATCTCGCCGCGCAGCACCATGTCCAGCGCCTCCTTGAAGGGCAGCTTCACCAGGTTCAGGAATTCGTCCTCGTCCGGGCAGGCGTCGCTCTGATGCAGCTCCCGCGCCAGATACAGCGAGATGCGCTCGTTGGAGAAGCCGGGCGTGGTGAAGGTGTCGGTCAGATGCAGCCAGTTCTCCGCCTCCAGGCCGGTCTCCTCCTTCAGTTCGCGCTTGGCCGCCAGCAGGCGATCCTCGTCCACGCTGTCCAGCTTGCCCGCCGGGATCTCCAGCAGAATCTGATCGATGGGCGCGCGGAACTGGCGCACCAGGTAGATATTTCCCTCGCCGTCGATGGGCAGCACCGCGGACGCGCCCACGTGCACCGCGATCTCCCGCTTGGCCGCCTTGCCGTTGGGCAGCTCGTTGGTCACGTGATCGATGTGCAGGATGATGCCGTCAAAGACCCGTTCACGGGAGAGATTTTTCTCCATGATGGAGTCGTCGTTCTGAAAAATCATGCTTCTGACCTCCGTTTTCAACTTGCACCGGAGAGATTATTCGACCAACTGGTGCGGAATTCCTGCCATTTTCCTCTAGCCAAACGCGGGAATTTGTTGTATAATGAAATTGGAACCCAATAGCTGAAAGGAGATGGTTTTGTTGATACAGATTATTTTGGGCGATAAGGGCAGCGGAAAAACCAAGCGTCTGATTGATCTTGTAAACGAATCCCTGAAGAATGAACACGGCGATATTATTTTTATCGATGACGATAAGAGATATATGTACGACCTCCGCCATGAAATCCGCTTTGTAGACGCCAGCGAATATCCGGTGGGCCACAAGAGCCAGGCCAGCGAGATGCTGGGCTTCATCTGCGGCATGCTGTCTGCAAACTTCGATCTCTCTCTGATCGCGATGGACGCATTCATGAAGCTGGTGCGCACGCCCCTGGACGATCCGGAGATGAAGGTCTTCTTCGAGAAGCTCGAGGCTCTCTCCGAGGCGCATCACTGCAACTTCCTGATTTCCGTGAGCGCGCCGGCAGAGTCCGTGCCCGAGTACATCCGGAAGTACGTCATCTGATTTTTGAATAGGAAACCGCAGGCCGTCCGTCGTTTTGCGCGGACGGCCCTTGTTGTAGGCGGTCATGGAGGAAAGATGGGAAAGTGGATCAGGCTGGCGGTGACGCTGACCGTCATCGCAGTGCTTGTGTACCTGGGCTATGCCGTGGTACATGGAACCTTTGACTTCCTCAACGGCGCGGAGCTGAACTCCGGGGAACCGGATCCGATGTTCGCCGAGACGGCAGAGGTGCCGACCCGCCCGCCGGAGCTGGACGCGGAGGAGGCCCAGAGGGAGCATCCCACGCTGGACGACTACGTGCCGGAGGTGGAGACCCCCGTGGACAGGACGGTGGAGCAGCTGATCGAGGAGGCGAAGTCCGCCGCATGATCCCCTGAACGCAGCGCATATGCTGCCTCGGAGGGGATAGTATGCGCGCACGCGAGGATTTCACAGCGGCCGTCGCGGTCACGGCAGTGGGAACCGGGCTGGGCTTCGCCTCCGGGCGCACCCAGGCGGTGTTCTGCGCCCAGACCGTGCATGCGTCCTGGCTGGGCGCAGTGTTTTCAGCGCTGGTCTACGGGCTGCTGATAGCGATGCTCTGCCATTTGAAGCGGCGCACCGGCGCGCAGCGCCTGCCCGGGGTGTACCGGCGGCTGCTGGGCTGCCACGCCGGGAAGCTCATCGGCGGCCTGTACGCGACGGCGCTCATCGTCGCGGCGGTTCTGCTGCTGAGCGCTGCGGCAAAGGTCGGCGCGCTGGTGCTTCCGCTGCGCCGCGCGACGCTGGTCGGCGCGCTGGCGGCGCTGCTGCTTGCTGGGATCGTCGCCACGCTGGGAGATGGCGCGCTGGTCTGCGTGGGTGGGACGTATCTGACACTGTTGCTGATGCTGGAGCTTGCGCTCTGGCGCTTCGGCGGAAGGCCGGACCCCGCGCGGCTCCGGTTCGTCGTGGACCTCCGGCTTGCGGACAGCCTGCCCGGAGCGCTGATCCTGGGCGCGCTCTGCGCCTGCATGAGCACGGCGCTCTCGGCAGGGGTCGCCGTACGCACGACGGGCAGCCGAACCAGTCCCTGCGGCACGGGCCTGTTCTGCGCGCTTCTGTACCTGCTGGTTCAATTGGCAGGAAACACCGCGCTCCAGCGCCAGCAGCAGGAGGTTCTGTCCCTGCGCACGCCCTTCGTGGCGCTGACCGCGCTGTGGGGCACAGCGGGCTTCTATCTGAGCGCCGGACTGATCTTCCTGGGTGCAGTCGCCGCGCTTGCGGGCATCCTGCGGGCGCTGCTGCCCAAAGATGGCGCGCGGCGGGACTTTTATGGATGTTAAATTATGAAATTTCCGCATTTTTTCATTGATCTTGGAGCGAAAATGGGCTATAATACATCTTGTGTCAATACGCTCACTAGCCCCGAGCTTAAGGCATGATGCGCAAAAGTCCTGACCACACTTTTTCGCAAAAGCATTGAGAACTTATTTGGAGGAATTACTCGTGAGTACTTATATGGCGAATCCCCAGAACGTCGAGCGTAAGTGGTACGTCATCGACGCAGAGGGCATGGTTCTCGGCCGCCTGGCTTCCCAGGTTGCATCCATGCTCCGCGGCAAGCATAAGCCCACCTTCACCCCCAACTGCGATTGCGGCGACTACATCATCGTCATCAACACCGACAAGCTGGTGCTGACCGGCAAAAAGCTGGATGACAAGATGTACCGCTATCACACCGGTTATCCGGGCGGCCTGAAGGAGATCCCCTATCGCCGTCTGATGGCCAAGAAGAGCGATTTCGCCTTCACCGAGGCTGTCCGTCGCATGCTGCCGAAGGGACCCCTCGGCTACGCGATGGCGAAGAAGCTGTTCGTTTACACCGGCGCTGAGCACAAGCAGCAGGCCCAGAAGCCTGAGCTGCTCAAGCTGTGATTAGGGAGGAGGACGAAAAATGGCTAACACTGTTTGCTTCCATGCCGTTGGCAGAAGAAAAAAGGCGATCGCTCGCGTTCGTCTGATCCCCGGCGAGGGTAACATCATCATCAACAAGCGTTCCCTGGACGAGTACTTCGGCTATGAGACCCTGAAGATGGTCGTCCGTCAGCCCCTGAACCTGACCGAGACCGCTGGCAAGTTCGACGTCATCGTCAACTGCAAGGGCGGCGGCTTCACCGGCCAGGCCGGCGCCATCCGTCACGGCATCGCCCGCGCGCTCGTCAAGGCAGACGAAGCCTACAAGCCGATCGTCAAGAAGGCTGGCTATCTGACCCGCGATCCGCGCATGAAGGAGCGCAAGAAGTACGGCCTCAAGGCTGCTCGTCGCGCACCCCAGTTCTCCAAGCGCTGATTTGGGAATATTGCACATTGGAATCTCACCATTCATGTGCGAACCTGCCAAGGAAATCCTCTGCTGCTGCCGCAGCGGGGGATTTTTCTTGTTTTTCTGCAACTTCTGGAGCGAATATCAGAGGCGACATATACCTCAAATGTGCTGCAATCAGGCCGTTTTGCCCCATCACGTGCTGCAATTCTCATACTATTCTCAAATTAGATTGTCATATTTTTGATACTATGCTATAATACTCTTGGGTGATGGAAATGAGAGGTTATCCATGCCACGATCTGTTCGCTCTGCACCGGCGTGGTTGGGCTGGCGCTTCTATTCTGCGCCGCGTTCACTGCGATCACGTCGAAGGCGCTGACGTGGCTGAGCATCCTGGTGGCAATCCCGGGAACGATCTGCTGCGCGCTGGCCTATCCGATCTACAGGCGGACGTATCAGAGGCGCTCGAGCGTGGTGGAGCCGCTGCTGGATGCCAAGTACGAGGAGATCAGCACCATTTGCGAAAAGGGTCATCGCCTGACCCACGCCTGATCGCGTGGAAGGGCGTGGAACCAATATTGCAGAAACAAAAATCGAACAAAACGCAAATGCTGGTTTTGTAGAATACAAGCGCAGTCAGGGAACTGCAAAACCAGGAAAGGAATGATCGGAAATGGCAGAAGAGAAGAAGGGTTTCTTTGCACAGGCTTTCGAGGATATGAAAAAGAGCGCAGCCGCCCAGCATGGGGTGGACAAGGCGCAGTTTGCCGCAGTCAGGGCAGAGAACAAGGCCAACTGGGAAGAAGCGAAGCTGTCCCCCGCACAGAAGGCGGCAAAGCGTCAGGCCGAGCTGAACGAGCAGCTGGAAGAAGCCAACAAGCGCATCGACGAGGCCAATGCGCGCATCGACGCAGCCCAGAATGCCCGCCAGGAATAAGAGCCATATCCCCCATCGAACCAGCGCATCCGCTCCCCGGATGCGCTTTTCCTATGCCCGTCAGCATCCCCCGGCACAGCAGCGTCCCGGCACCGTTGGTCACGCCGGTGCGCAGCGTCAGCTTTCCACCCGAGCGCGCATTTATATTAGATAAATTATTTTCAGATATTTCAACAACATTCGGCGTATATAATCCAATCGTCAACCGGTCAGGCGCGGCACATCGAATCACAGAATCGCGGATGCCGGAAAACTGGAATAAGGAGGGAGAAGCATGCTGACCAAGATCATCGTCGTCGCCGTCATCGTGGTTGTGGTTGTCGCAGCCGTCATCATCATCAAAAAGAAGAAGCGCTGTGCCACAGGCAAAGAATAGCTTTGTCCCCCGGAGGCCAATTATAATACCGCATGGATTGGATGCACCGAAAGCTCGGTGAAGAACCCATCCATGCGGTATCCTTCCATCAAAAGGGAACGGAAGTTTGATCGCGCTCGGGCGCATCAAGCGCCCAGCACACCCGTCAGGAAGATTTCGATGCCGATGACGATCAGGATCGAGCCGCCCAGCAGCTGCGCCCGGTTCGCGAGCTTCGTACCGAACTTGCGGCCGATGAACAGCCCGGCCATGCAGATCACGAAGGTCACTGCGGCGATGATGAGTGCGCAGATCAGGGCCATCAGCGCATTGTAATCCGCAATGGTGAAGCCCACCGAGAGCGCGTCAATGGACGTTGCCACGCCCTGCACCAGCAGCGCGCCCAGGCCCACGCCCACGTGCTCTCCGTCCGCCTCCGGGTGGCGTACCGCCTCCACCAGCATCTTGCCGCCGATGAAGCCAAGCAGGATCAGTGCGATCCAGGGAATGTAGCGTTCAAAGGCCTGAAAGTAGCGCACGACCGTGTGCACGCAGATCCAGCCCACCATGGGCATCAGCGCCTGGAACCCAGCGAACACGCCTGCGATGGCGCACATCCTGCCCTGCCCCATCTGCGGCTCGTTCAGACCGTTGGCCATGGAGACCGAGAAGGCGTCCATCGCAAGGCCCACGCCCAGCAGGATGCTGTTGAAGAAGAACACGAAGCCGAAATTCATTCGTACCGCCTCCGATGCAGATTCAGCAAAAACCCAGATATGACTGCGAAGTCATACCTGGGTTCAAATGGGCACAGCTCAGGTATCGCATCGCAGCAATACATGAGTCTCGCAATTTAAAACAAGCCAGACCGGTGCGCGGTCAGTATGTTGACTTGCTACGCGCTCTCGCGCGCTCGCTACTCCCCCACGGGAAATTTGCATGCTTCATTCTAGCACAAAGGCACCCGCACGTCAATGATCTTTGCCAGAAATTAAGAATCTTTCCGGGAAGCGATTTTTCGCATTCCTGCTTGCCGAAAGCAATTTTTCGCGGTACAATAGTGGAAGAATGTACGCATCGGAGGGAAGAGCATGAACAGCATCCTCATCAAGGACACCACGCGCGCGCAGCGCGAACAGATCGTGGCCGATTCGCTGGGCAACATTTCCGCCTACTGCGACGGATGCAGCGCGGGCCTTGCGGAGATGTATCAGGACTACATCGACGGCAAAAAGGAGCTGCGGGAGATCAACATGGAGTTCAACGCCCGCTACGTCTCCGGCCGCGAGGGCCCCGGACGCAGCGGCTGCGGCATGCGTTGAGCCTGCACAGCAAATGGCAAACCCAACCGCACATTCCGCGCGATTGGGTTTGCGTGTTTTTGGGGTTATGCAGCCTTGCGCTTTGCGATCGGGTGCTCTACGAAGTAGTTCAGCACCATGACCAGCAGCAGCACCGCGCCGTAGATCAAGTTGATGTAGTAGCTGGAGATCTGCGGGAAGCGGTTGAGGCCGGTTTCCAGCAGGCGCAGCAGGATGATGGCCAGCATCACGCCGCTGATCTTGCCGCGGCCGCCCTTGGGATCCACGCCACCCAGCACCACGATCAGGATGCACTGGAGGGTGTAGACGCTGCCGTAGTCCGAGCGCGCGGAGTTGTAGTTGGCCAGCATGATCATGCCGCCGATGGCCGCGCAGATGCCGGAGATCGCGTAGGTCTTGATGAGCATGCGATCCACCTTCACGCCGGAGAAGCGGGCCACATTCTCGTTGGTGCCGATCATGTAGATCTTCTTGCCGAAGGAGGTGCGCGCAAGCAGGAACCAGACGATCAGCGCGATGACCACGAAGAAGATCAGCTGCACCGGAAGAACGCCCTGCATCACGCCGCGCTTGCCAGGGATGACCTTGATCAGCTTCTGGTTGATGGTCTCCGCATAGTTCATGGGCAGGTCGCTGACCGCGTTGCCGCCGGTGATGACCATGGAGATACCGGTCACCAGCTGGTTCATGCCCAGGGTCGTCAGGATCGGCGGGATTTTGATCTTGGAGATCAGCGCACCGTTGATCGCGCCGGCCACCAGGCCGATGCAGATCGCCATCGCGAACGCGGCGATCATGGTGAAGGCGCTGATGCTACCCTCAACCATCTGGGTCTTCATGAACATGCCCATGGTGATGGAGGTCACGTTGGCCACGCCCACGGAGGACAGGTCGATGCCGCCGGTGATCATGCACAGCATGCCGCCCAGGGCCATGATGCCGAACTCGGGGAACTGGCTGGCCATGGTGGTGAAGTTGATGACGGTGTAGAACTTCGAGAAGCGGGTGATCGCCATGAAGATCATCCACGCCACGATCATGATGACCAGGCGGGAGATGTGGCGATCCTTGCGGTAGATGGCGAGCAGCTTATTCATTTTACCGCCTCCTTTTTCAGGTTGCGAAGGCCTGCCTTATTCGCGCGCGTGACCTGCATTGCGGAGATGCCGGTGCCAACCACGATCAGCGCGCCGACGAAGAAGTCCTTCCAGACGGTGGGAATGCCGATCAGGATCATGGAGTTTTCCACCATGACGATCAGCGCGGTGCCCAGCATGCAGCCGTACAGCGTGCCGCTGCCGCCGACGATGGCAGTACCGCCCAGCACGACGCCGGCGATGATGTTCATCTCCATGCCCAGCATGTTGGTGGGATGCATCTGCTGCATCATGCTCACGCGGCACAGGCCCGCCAACGCCGAGATCACGCCCACGTACACCAGCATCAGGAAGCGGGTGCGCTTGACGTTGAAGCCCGCGCGATGGGCGCTGGTCGCATTGCCGCCGATGGCGTAGATGCCGCGACCGAACATGGTCTTGTTGAGCAGGAAGTAAGTCACGATCAGCACGGCAACGAGCATCAGAAATGTCGTTGGCATGCGCGAGGTCAGGCCGGAGCTCTTGTTCTCCGCGATGAACAGCGCGGAGGTGCCGAAGGAGCGCATGCCCTGGGGGATCACGGCCAGCTGCTTGGAGTTCAGCGCGCCCTGCATCAGGCCCTTGAATACGGAGGAGGAGCCCAGGGTCACGATCATGGCCGGCAGCTCAAAGTAGCCGATGAACAGGCCGTTGAACGCGCCCAGAATGCCGCCGATCACGATGGTGATCAGGATGGGCAGCCACACGCCGCCTTCCCAACCCATGTCCAGCAGCATCTTGGTGGTGGCGTAGCCGGTGAGGGAGGCCAGCGCCGGGAAGGATACGTCGAAGCCGCCGGAGACGATGACCATGAACTCGCCGATGGCGAAGATTCCGGGCACGACCAGCGCGCTCAGGATGTCGACGATGTTGTTGGGGGTGAAGAACTGATGGGAGCGCACCTCGATCAGCAGGCACAGCGCGAGGAACACCAGCGTGATGTAAAATTCGCTTCTCCCGGTCAGCTTGCGGAGAGATTTCTTCAGATTCATTTTTCTTCCCTCCTTACATCATGTGCGAGAGCACGGTGGTTTCGTCGGTCTGTGCCGGTTCGAGCTGAGCGACGATCCGGCCCTTCTTCATGACCAGCATCTTGGAGCAGTTTTCCAGAACCTCGGGCAGGTCGTCCGAGATGATGATGACCGCCATGCCCTGATCCGCCAGGCGCTGAAGAATCGCATGGATGTCGTGCTTGGAGCCGATATCCACGCCCACGGTGGGGCCGTTGAGGATCAGCACGTCCGGCTTGCAGGCCAGCCACTTGGCCAGCACGATCCTCTGCTGGTTGCCGCCGGACAGGGTGGTGCAGGCGTTCTGCGGATCGGGGGTCTTGATGGCCAGCTCCCTGACCCACTTATCCACCTCATCCTTGCACTGCTTGCGCTTGAGTACGCCCACGCCATTGGAGAGGTGGTCGATTTCCGAGATGATGATGTTGTCCGCGATGGACTGAGTGAGGAACAGGCCCTCGCTGAGTCGGTCCTCCGGCACGAAGCCGATGCCGGCGGCGATGGCGTCGCGAGGATTTGCGATCTTCACCGGCTTGCCGTCCTTGACGATCTCGCCGCCGGTGGCCTTGCGCAGGCCGAACATGGACAGCGCCAGCTCCGTGCGTCCGGAGTCCAGAAGTCCCGTGATGCCCAGAATCTCGCCGCGGCGCAGATTGAAGGAGATGTCCTCAAAGCTGCCGTCCAGCGTGAGATTTCTGACCTCGAGCACGTTTTCCTTGCTCTGGAAGCTGGGCTTGAAGGGCTCGCTCTCAAATTCGCGGCCAGTCATATAATAGGAGAACTTCTTGTCATCCAGGTCGGCGGTGTTGCCGGTGGCAACCATCTGGCCGCTGCGCATGATGGAGAAGCGCTCCGAGATTTCAAAGACTTCATCGAGCTTGTGGCTGACGAACAGAATCGCAATGCCCTGGGCCTTGAGCTTCAGGATGATCTCAAACAGGGCCTTGACTTCCTTCTTGGTCAGCGCCGTGGTGGGCTCATCCATAATGATGAGCTTGGCATTGAACATCAGCGCGCGGCAGATGGCGACCATCTGCTTCTCCGCGACGGTGAGGGAGCCGACCAGGCGATCTAGCTCCATGTCAAAGTTGATCTTGGAGAGGGCCTCCTTGGCGATCTGGCGCATGCGGCGCTTGTTGACAAACTTGTGACCTGCGGCCAGCTCGGTATTGAACGCCAGGTTCTCCATGACCGTCAGGTTCGGGAAGATGGAAAAATCCTGATAGATGACCTGAACGCCCATGTTGATGGCCTCCAGGGGCGTGATTTCGGAATAGCTCTTTCCATCGAATTCGATGTGACCGCCATCGGGCTTGTGAACGCCGCAGATGACCTTGATGATCGTCGATTTTCCGCAGCCGTTCTCGCCGGCCAGGCAGTGCACCTCGCCGGGTTTGATTTCCAGCGTCACGTTTTGCAGCGCCTTGACGGCGCCGAACGATTTGCTGATGTCTACTGCTCTGAGCAGATACTCGGACATTGCCTGAATCCTCCTTGCAGCGGTTTGACCCGCCGGGTTTCTTGGGTGCGGAGCACAGCCCCGCAAAATCCCGGCAGATTTTGCCTGAACTACGCGCCGTTCAAGCAAAATCTGCCGAGACGATCTGCGGGGAGCCGCATGGCTCCCCGCAATTCATTTTCTGAAATTAGAAGCCGAAGGAATCAACGTTCTCAGCGGTGATGGTGATCCAGCCCTGGCCCTCGAACACGGTCTCGGAGCCTTCCTTGAACTGGAGCTCGGTGTAGCCTTCAACGCCCAGATCCAGCGGAGCAGTGATCTCTTCGCCAGCCAGGATCTTCTGAGCGAGGGCAACCATCGCCTGGCCCGCCAGTGCAGGATCCCACAGGGTCAGATACTGGACAGCGCCGCTCTTGAGCAGCTCAGCGTTGTCGCCAGGCATGCCGGTACCAGCGGTGAACACCTTGCCGGAGAGGCCCAGCTCCTCGATCGCGCGGGCAACGCCGGGGGCGTCGAAGGAAGAGGTGCCCATGATGCCCTTCAGATCCGGATACTTCTTGAAGAGCTCCTTGGCAACGTTGTAGGCGGTGTCGCCGTTGTCGTGAGACTCAACGCGGGGGTCGGCCTCCAGCAGGGTCATGTTCGGATAGGCCTCGGTGGCGCGCTTCACACCGCCGTCTGCCCACTCGTTGTGGGAGCCGTTGGTCAGGTCGGCGACCATCGTGGTGTACAGGCCCTCTTCGCCCATGGCGGCGGCGAGGTTGTCCATGATGAACGCGCCGTACAGCTCGTTGTTGAAGGCCTCGATGTCGTAGTCGACGTTCTCGAGGGCAGCGCCTTCATGGGCGATGACCACGATGCCGGCTTCGCGGGCAGCCTTCAGAGAGGGCTCGATGGACTTGATGTCAACCGGAACCACGCAGATTGCGTCAACGCCCTGGGCAACCAGGTCGTCAACCAGCTGGGCCTGCAGGGTCGCGTCGATTTCAGCGGTGCCCTTCTGATAGATGGTGTCTTCCGGATGCGCTGCGGCATACTCCTCAACGCCGGTGTTCATGCGAACGAACCAAGGGTTGGATGCGTCCTTCGGGACGACGACGATCTCCCAGCCCTCTGCGAATGCAGAAGCGCAGGTCAGAACCATGATGGCAGCCATGAGCAGAGCAACAAATTTCTTCATTTTGTTTTCCCTCCTTTTTTTCTATGTTCACTCCTTGCGGAGATAAACAACACCTGTGAAAAGCCTCCGTTAAAACGTTCTCCAACAATTTACAATGTATTATAGCACATCGAAAAACGTTTTTCAACAAATCTCCGTCAAATCTGCAAATTTTCTTGAATTCCGATGGGACTTGTGTTCAGTTCGGATATTTGTAAATCCCGCACCCCTCTTTGGGTCAAATCCCAGTAAAAATCCGATTCATTTTTCCATCCGCAAGGTCTTGTACAGGCAGTCATAACCACCCGTTGAACGGGAGGTTTGACCAAGCCCTATAAGGGCTAAACTCTTGTGGTAGGCCTCTAAAGAGGGTATCGAAAGGTCTGACAACCACAGTAATGTTACGGGCGGCCCCCTACTCGGGGGCTGTCTTTATTTGCCCTTCTTCTCCTGCTCACCCGTAAACGGGTCA